>CAZGAK010000004.1:0-81835 GCA_964523565.1 uncultured Syntrophaceae bacterium
GGTATGCCAGGTGGTGTGGGAGGGCTCCTCAGTGATGGGGAGTCCTATCCCGATATATGCGCAATTCAATATTGGAAAAGATGAATGAATTGCATCTGAGGCATATTTGAACGTACATTTTTTACACCTGTTTCAATTACTTTATTGTTTTTAAAGATGACAAAGAAATCACATTTTTCATACATACTTACATGCACGTTACAGAATTGATTTGTATATTGGTAAAGGGTATATGTGTCGCCATCTTTTTCTACCGTACTAAAGCTATCCCTTTTACCCATTATTTGATCAACCTCTGCTGGTGACATACCTGGATTCAATTTGCGCATGTTTTGCACGCCAGATGCACAGCTTGCTATAAAAACTGAAATTAATATCACAGTTAAAATTCTCATTTTACCCCCCTTATGTTTGCTGTCCGTATAACCCGCTGGCAAAGTAGCGCAGCAGATTTGCCAGTCATTCTTCAGCCGCTGGCGCCATGATATTTCTTTGATCAAGATCTAAGCTTAAGGTTTTTCCTAGTCTTCAAGGGTTGGTTCTGTAGCTTCAAATTCATCTTTAGATTGTTGCTCTCGCTTTTTCTTCCAGCCGTCAATAACTGAGGGACAAAATTCTTCAAAATGATTTTTCACCTCATTCCAGTCATCTTTAGACTGTATCCACATTTCGTAGCTGCCGTCACTTTTTTTGTTAAGACGCTGATGTAATGCCTTTTCGAATCCCTCAAAGCCACTTGACGCAGCATCCACTGCACGATGGTGAAGATAGATTTGGACGAGACCAGGTTTGGAATCGTGTATATATAGGGCTATGTAGACTCTATTGGATTGGCTGCCGGATTCTGTTAATTCTGGCAACGAGTAAGAATACCCTCCCGGATTTGGCCATTCATAAGAGGGTGGGAGTTGATTCCGTAAAAGCGAGGCAATATCATAATAGTAATTTTCCAATCTTAAACTCTTGACCTTAAGTCTTAATTTCTCAAGATTACTCATTTTTGTGAAGGCAGTTGTTGAATCGGGTGGCCTAGATTGCACTTCTACCTGTCTAGCTAAAAATACATCTTCCCCCTTTTTAAAACCATGAAAAGTGGTTAGAGAGATGTCCAGATCACTTTCAGAAAGAAACGACGCCATCCGTTTAGTTTTTTCATCGGCACCTAAGCCAACAAGGACCATCCGTGGTCTTTGGTATTCTATATATCTTTTCCCGAATTGTTCCTGATACCATGCTAAAAAATTATCAATCTTATCAATTCCTAAATTTCCAGAGCGTGAGGAAATGTGTTCTGATAGGTCGTCTGGAGGAAGCATCGCAAGGTAGGATGAATAATCAATAATCTGAGCAATAGCTTCTCTCGTTAATATGCCTCGCTTTAATTCAAAGACCACTAACCGTCCATCGCTGTCTACGCCAAGTAAGTCCAGAGGACCTCCAGGCGTCTCAGTTTGACGACCAATTAATTTTAGGTCTTCCATGAGAAGTTCGGGGCACCTGGTTATAACTTCCTCAAGCTGTTCCTCTGTTTGGGTCTGCTTTATACTCTGGATGTTCTCGACATTCAATTCATTGTTGGCATCCTCTTTGATTTCCCAGAGCTTTATTTCTTTCATAGTTCCTCCAATCTTAAACGCACCCAACATTAATCATTAAGCAGAATGTGCTTTTTGTTGCCCTGTATCTTTTTTTTTCACCTATCGTTCTCAAACAGAAATATTGATGATTTATCTAAAATGTCTTTGTTTCTGAACGGATCGGTCGCGTTGGGCTTGTTGGGTGGATTTACTCTATTTCAATACCGTCAATCTCTTTCATAATCCGGTCTGTTTCTGTGAGAGCAACAATGATTTTTTGGTAGTGCAAAATATCTCCAAAACTTAATTGCCTGCCTACGCGGTCTTTGAGCCATTTCTGGGCAGGTTGATAGCCGCCGATATAAAACTCCCAAGCAACTGAGGGAACATTATCAAAATACTGGTGGTCATTTATCAAAACTCTGCCGGTTTGATTTTCCAAGTTGGTCAGTTCATAGCCCGGACTAGTGCTGGTGAGTTTACGAGTAATTGTATTATCGCCCCCATTAGGGTATCGGGTGTTGTATTCTTCAACTTTGGGCGATTCTAGCAAGTGGATTTGTCGCAATTCACCACCGAGTTTTGCCAACTGCCAGAAGGTTTCCCGGTCTTTGGGGTATGGCACTCGCGGAAAATCTATACTTAAAAATTCCTGATATTTCTCACGGTAAGTTGGTGAGTGAAATACGGCATAGATGTAATCCAGGAGATCAATTGGGGCAAAGGTGTTTTTAATTTCTTCTATTTCCGGCGTAAACGTTAGATCCATTTTTTGGCCTATTGTATTTACGATTTCAAGGTTTAGATTAGGGATTCGTTGTTCTTTGTGTTCGTCAAAGGATTGTTGAACGTTAGTCTCTGGGTAGAGGTAGAGCGGATGATTAAAAGCATTAGTGCTTGTGATTGACGATAGAAAAATTGCTTCAGATATCCTATTCGTTAAAAAACAATGTGCAAAGGGTAAACCTTTTGTCATACGACTTACTAATAAGCCTATATTTTGTTTATCGATGTAATTGTGCATTATGTCATATACAGGCCAACCTATGAAGCCTCTGGATTTTCCCGTATATACTATATATTTTTCACCAAAGGGGCGATAGGATATTTTTTGAATACTCTCAAGCCCTTTGAAATTATCCCTAATATCCTTTTTCGCCCATTCATATCTCCAATCCCGAACATCTTTTGGCAACTTGTATTTTTTGTAAAAATCTTCTTTTTTGAGTTCAAGAATATCTATGGCTGAGTTTATAGCATCATTAACAGTGTCTTGGATGGCTAATTTGTCACGTTTTGTAACAACTCCATTACCACTTTTCAAAAACAGTTCATTTATCGAAAAAAAGTTATTATATTCAGTGAATGAAGAGAAATCTTTAGCAGAAAAAAACCAAAACGGTTTTGATAATTTCACTCGATTAAAAACCATTTTATCAAGGCTGTTTGTCCATAAAAAATCGTATTTAAATTCTCTGACGCCATATAAATCAAAATGAAAAACCTTACCCAGTTCATTAACTTTTTTCTTGCCAGATTTAACAAAGATGTTAATTGAAACGCCTTGTTGGATATCAAATACATTCTCATCTCTGCTTCCATCTGGACATACTTCCTTCTTTTTTGCGTTGCCATGCAAATCAATTATAAATAGTTTGTCAAAAGTTTTTAACAAATGCCAACGCATACCACGAAATGTAGGGTTATCTAAAAATGCGTGGTTGTTGATAAAAGCTAAAACTCCCTCCCCATTTTTTTCGATAAAATGCTGGCCATATCGTATAAATTTCACGTAATCATCGTTTATCCATTTAGAAGTTTTTTCTTTTAACCGTTCCTCCCCTCCTGGTTCTTTTTTGAAATCATTCATCAGCTTCATAATCCAATGGCCATTATTTGAGCTTTCGCCACTATAAGGCGGATTCCCAAGCACAACCATAACGGGGGTGTCTCGTTTTATATAATTAGCTTCGTTGGCTTCACTACTTAGCCAACTGGCAAATAAAGTCCCAGTATCGGGATGGTGTTCTTCCAATGAGTTGGTCAGGTAAATATTAAAACGCTGGTCTTTTTTCGGCTTATAGCCAGTTTTGCTTAAGAGAATATCCAGTTTAAGATGAGCCATTGCGTAAGAGGCCATCAGCAATTCAAATCCGTGTAACCGGGGAATGAGATCTTTTTCTACGTAACCACTCCAGGCCCCTTGCATGGCCTTAAAGCTGTTATTGTAGATATGCTTTACCACTTCAGCTAAAAATGTTCCTGTGCCGGTGGCCGGATCAAGAATTTGTACCTTGTGTACTTCTTGCTCAAATTCCTTGTACCCGGAGGTAGTTCGCTTATCTGGTATTTGGGTTTTAACTTTTATTGTGGTCTTGCTGGTATCAGCCAATCCTTGCGGCAGGCCAAATTCGCTTTTGAGAATATCATCGACAGACCGCACAATAAAATTTACAACAGGTTCCGGGGTGTACCACACACCCCGTGCTTTACGGAGTTTGGGGTCATACTCAGCCAGAAAGGTTTCGTAAAAATGAATAATTGGGTCGTGAGTTTGAGTACTTTCCCCGAAGTTACTAAGCAAATCATTTACATTGGTCGCCCTAAAGACATCAGCCAGATTATCAACGGTGGTTTTGATGCGTTCGTCAATATCGTAGCCAGCCACGTATTGAAACAGCTTGCGTAAAAAAGGGTTAGTTTGGGGAATCAGTTCGGCGGCTTCCTGCCGGGTAAACGTATCCAAAGACTGATCGTGCAATCGGGCGGCAAACATTCCGTAAGCTAATGTTTGGGCGTAAATATCGGCAAACTCACTGGGTTTCAAGTCGTGAATGAGGATTTTTTTAAACGTTTTGTATTGGTCTTGAAGTGAGGTATTTTCCTGTGTTTCTTCATCGGATGTGATAGCGCGTTCCAAAATATTTTGAAGCAGTCTGGCTTTTGAGGCCATCATCTCGGCCAGTTTCTTTGGTGATTTAATGGTCTGCCCAATGAAGGTGCAAAAGTTTTGAATCAAGGTTTCAAATTCGGCAAAGTTTTCCGGGATTGGTTTTACCGTGCCGCCTTCAATTTCTCCGATTTTTACTTCGTGAATCAATTCACCATTTTGAAAAAACTGAAACCAAATATAATCGGTAATAAACAGATTATCGAGTGCTTTTTTATAACGGATAAACTGCTCTTTGTACTGTTTGCCGTTCAAATCTTTGCCAATGTCTTTGGCTTCAATATACCCAACGGGGATTTTACCCTTTGTAATCACATAGTCAGGGTTTCCGCAATCAGTGACATGAGATGGTTCGTTGGTGATTTCAACATTTTTTACCAATTCACGGATCAAGTTTTCAAGATCGGCCCTGTAGGAATGTTCCGTTGAAATACCCGACTTAAATCTTTTATTGATTGTGCTTAGATAACCCTGTATTGTCATTTTACCGTTTCTCTATTGTAAATATGAGTTGTCTTTTATCCGTCCGACAGTGTTTATGTTGTTCCTGATAAAAACCTAAATATGGCATGCCGTATAAGATCCCTCGAAGATACTTTAAAAATATAATCATAACCCATTTTCATAAAAAATAGCCCTGTCACCATTTTTTATAACTCCACTTCACTCACATTATAATTCCTTTGGCTTTTCCAAAAGATGAGGATACTTTTTCTTAATTTGCTCTATGAAATCTTGGTCTAACGTAGCCATATAGAGTGTTTTCACTTTAGATAACTGTTCAATGGTCAGATTATGGGTTCCCCTAAGATCGGCTACATAAAAATCGACTCCTTCCAAATTAGCTCCCTGCAGAAAAGCTCCTTTCAGGTTGGCTCTATAAAGAGATTGTCCCTTTAGGTTGACTCCCTCCAAGTGGGATCTTTCCATATTGATTCCCACCAAGATGGTTTTTGCTAGATTGGCGTCCACTAGATTGGCTCCAGCCAGATTGGCATTCAAAAGGTTGGCTCCCGTCAAGTTGGCCCCCTTCAGGTTTGCTCCGTACAGATATGCCCCAACGAGGTTCGCCTCTTCAAGTCTGGCTCCATCCAAGTTGGCATCTCTCAGGTTGGCTTCTTTCAGGTTGGCTCCTTCCAGGTGAACTCCTTCGAGTCTTGCCATGTATAAATTTGTTTTCCCTAAGTCCAGAGGTGGCTCTTCTCCCTTTTTGTGATTCAGTATACGTCTCCCGATAACGGAAAGGATTGCTTGGATATCTGTGGAAAGTTTCTCAGCCTCTATGGACTGAGGAAATTTGTTAGGTTCATCTTTAGCAGCTTCGCCGATTTTATTAGTCGGATTTTGTTTTAGATTTCTGGGTGAATTTTCTCGAACATAGGCGGTAAGGATCTCCATAACTTGCCAGTAGTCTTTTGGTGAATCTTTGGAAATTCGTTCGAGGGCATAGATTCCGCCTAGACGGATCTCAAGCTTTGCATTCCCTAAATGTTCTACTGCCCGGGTAAAACGTTCCGTAATTTGACCCTCTTGAGAAATTCTCAAATTTTCATCAGAGTTTTCTATTGCTTCCCAGGTGCCATATAAACTTACTAAAATCAATAAGCCACCCATTATCTGGGCTAATGTCTTTCTGAGCTCGTTCTTAAGCGCGACTAGTTTTTCAGGCTCTGTTGATTTTTTAAGGGATGCAACCTGCCATTCAGGAACTTTCCATAAGAGGAATAGAAAAAAGATTACTAAAAATATGAGGGCAGCCCATAACCATTCTCTGGTACCGTATGTCCGCAAAATATAGGAAACGCCAGCAAGAAGTATTATGCTGAACACTAAATATATTAAGGTTCGCAAGATAGGATTATGTTGTAAATGGGTCATCAAGTCTACTCGCTACTCTTGATTCATTTATCTCGTTTCAAATGCAACAATTTATCTCTCTTTCAATCGGGGTGTCATGCAGATCCGTATAACACTCCATTTTCTGTCCTGATGACCTCGATATAATCTAAGGTGTTCACAAAAAAGCCCTCTCTCTCATTTTGAGAAACAGGGCTTTAGATGATCAGACCATAACTCCCCCCATTGGTTACAGCTGTTCAAAGGCACATAGATGCGTTCAAGATCAATAAAATACTCTAAACCACTAACTCCATTAGGATATCTTGTCAAGAAATATTACAGTGAGACTTTCAAGCGGTAATCATTGAATTTCTTTTGAAAGATATCTGAGCAGTAGGTAGGTAACGCCAATACCCGGCACATTTCATTTTTTCTTTGATCACTCCTGAGCAGTACGGGTTGAAATCTGCCACATAAGCACTTTCCCCCAAAAACACGACTACAATAAATAATGGGTAATCTCTCGGTACAGTCAAGAGCGTTCATAAGTAGGTGCTATACGTAACAAAAAGGTGCTTGAAGTTTAGACTTGTATTGTTCATCATCTATCTGTATTTCCTATTGAATCACAGGAAAGGAGGTAGCGATGGATCAGAGGACCATAGAATCTTGCAGTTTCATTTCGACGAAAGAATCCCTGACGACTTTTGGAAGTATTGATCAACGGGAGGGAATTCACCCATCCAGTGTTTTTGCCAAAATCAACAAAGGAAAATTAGAGAGGCCGTTTTGTCCTGAATTCAAGAACAAGACGAGAGCGCTTCAAAGGGCACTGAATCGCCTTGCAGGATGGGATTTGCCGGGCAAAGAACATGTTGAGGAATATTTTCGGCACATGTATCGGCGAAACTTCAGACCCAAAACGTACGCCAGTAACAACTTCAACTTAGGGTCGGACCAAGCTAACACATTGTAATTCAATAATTATAGTTCCATAAATACGTATTGTCGCCCCTTAGAATGCTCTTTTTATCGGTAAAATCATCACTGTAAAAAACCTGTGGTTCCATAATTCTCACATTCGTGCCCATTCGTGTCATTCGTGGTTTAATTTTTCCTTCTGTTCCTGATCCCTTGAGACAGAGTTTGTTTTGGCATTTAGATTCTTTAAAATTTTCTATTGACGGACATACCGAAAAGTGTAATCGTGAAGCCATAAATGATAACATGCTTACAGAGAAAAGAGGGGGTTATGTGATACGCACACAAATTCAACTGTCAGAGGAACAGGCACGAATGCTCAAAGAGCTTTCTCTTTCCAGTCGTGAATCTGTTGCGGCCTTAATCCGTAAGGCTGTCGATCAGTTCCTGATTGCAGGAAAACCTGACCGCTCAGTCCTTTACAGACAAGCCGGATTGATAGTAGGGAAATACAAAGCAGAAAAATCCGATATAGCGGTCGAACATGACCGGTATCTTGAGGAGGCCTTTGGGTCATGAACGTTTTTGCAGATACATCCGGACTTTTTGCGTTGCTGGTTAATAATGACTACATGCATATCCGGGCCAGGGAAAATTTTGCCTATTTTGCCGGACATAGCGTCAAACTTGTGACCAGTTCCTTTGTCCTTGTCGAGACGATAGCCCTTTTACAGCGGCGTATAGGTATTGCGCCTGTTCATGACTTTAATGCAAAAATTCTTCCACTGCTCGAAGTAATATGGGTTGACGGGGAATGGTACAAACGAGCCACACAGCGCCTTTTCGCCCGGAACAATCAGGATGTGAGCCTTGTGGATTGTCTTAGCTTTGAAATCATGGAATCGCTGGAAATCAAATACGCCTTTGCTTTTGACAGGCATTTTGAAGAAAATGGCTTTACCATAGCAGCGTTTCATGATCTGGACATCAAATAACGGTTTATTAAAATGTCGGGAGGGAGGAGACAAATGAAAGTAGTGTTTCATGAAGATTTTTATCAGTCTTATTGCGCCGACCCTGCTGCCGCTGATGGGCGTATAGAGCCCATAGTCAAGGCAATTCGTGATAAGGTAACTTTTGTTGAAGCGATTCCTGCCAAAAGAGAAGATATAGAAGCCTGCCATTCTGAATATCATGTTGATCATATAAAACGGTTGGGTCTGTATGATATATCCGCATTGGCGGCAGGCGGGGCTATTCAGGCAGCGTTTATCGGTCTGGAAGAGCCCTGCTTTGGCCTGATTCGGCCACCGGGACATCATGCCTCATTCAATAGTGCATGGGGGTTTTGTTTCTTTAGTAATATGGCAATCGCCATTTCAAAACTTAAAAGAGAAGGCAAAATACAAAAGGCATTCGTTCTCGATATTGACCTTCATTTTGGTGATGGAACGGTGAATCTTCTCGGAAGTACAGGATATGTAACCCTTTGTAACCCTCACGGTGTTGATCCGAGCAGATATCTGAAGGAAGTGGAAGAATCCCTGCCTGACGATGCAGATATCATCGGTATTTCTGCCGGTTTTGACAACCATGAGGCAGATTGGGGCGGCCTTCTCACAACCGAGAATTACAGAGAAATCGGCCAGATGGTCCGCCATGCAAGTCAAAAGAGTGGCGGCGGTTATTTCGCTGTCCTGGAGGGCGGATATAATCACAGTGTCATCGGCCAGAATGCTTTGGCCCTTATCGAGGGGATGGCGGGGTAAAGTTCTAAAAACTGGACAGTAGCGAGCGTAGTTTCCCTATCCTCCTCTCCGAACCAGCCAGGCACGGAAGAACGGGTTGGCAAACCGGACATCCTTACCCTTCTCAAACAGGATATTCAGAGAAATCATTCTGCCCACTGCCTTCCTTACCGAGGACGGATTGGCGGCACCTGCAGCTTTTACTATACGTGCGGATAGCACATTTTTTCCACCTTCACTTGTGATAGCCATCAGACATTTCTGCTGCAGGTCCGTAAGCAGGCTAAGGTAATTCTCGTATGCGTTTCTCTCCCTGGCAAATATCAGACTCAGCGCGTCGGCTATGTTTGCGTCCTTGACCTCCGCCCCTTCCGGGGTCACTTCCCACAACGCCTCGCAGAGCTGCTGGATATCACCGGTTACGTTGTCGGCCATCTCGAAGATCTTCTGCATGAACTCATCACAGATCGTCCGTTTTCCCCTCTTGAATTTCCCCATCAGGAACTTTGAGTATTCGTCATAGGGCAGGGAATCGACGTTTATGAGTATTGCCGACTTGAAAAAGGGTGAATCAGGGGAGGAGAATATCCAGTCCATTTTGTGCCGGATGCTTCCTGCGAAGATATACGGTACATCATTCTGGAACTGAATGGTGCTCCGCAAAAGCCCCAGGGCTTCGTGGAAATCATTGATATCGAGAATAGCCTGGAATTCGTCAAATACGGCGACGAGCGGTTTCTCGTTAGCAAGCTTTTCTATGAGCGAGAGGATTCCGGGGATTGATTCTTCTCCCAGCTCTGTGGATGCGTCGAAGGTTAGAGAAATCGCACCTGTAAGGGGATCAACCGACAGTTTTGGTCTGATATGGGGTATGGCCTTTATGATTTTCGTTATCCACTTTTCTTTTCTTTCCATCAGCGTAATTCCATGGATAATTCGTTTGCACATCGCATCGATGGACTTGACGCCGAAGAAATCGACGTACAGAGTGCGGATTCCTTTCGTCTTTCTGGCCGCTTCGCGAACAAGAGACGTTTTCCCGATTCGTCTCTCGCCGATTATTGCAATATTCTGGGCCGACTCGATATACTTGATTATCCCTCCAAGCAGCTCATACCGACCGCAAAAATCTTTGCCGGTAACAATAGTTCCATATTTAAAGGGGTTCGCAATCATATACTTTATTTTCCTGTATTATGCTATACGGAATTATACTAATTGGTATAATACATATTAGCATAACCTTGTCAAGGTATTTTTGTGTATTAATGCAATCATCTACTTCAATACAATGACGATCATATTTGCAGAGCCCCCTAATACACTGTTGAAACTTATGTGTCATGACTAAATTGACGAGGGAGGTAACAATGCTTTCGATAATCTAATCTTCTTTTATTCGATGCGACCTTCGGCTTTCTCCTCCATATAAACCGTCCTGATGGGGAATGGAATATCGATACCCTCTTTTTTATAGCGTGCATGCAGTTTTTTTATGAATTCATGCTTGATAATATACTGGTTAATGAATTCTCTCGTACGCAGTATTACGGTAAAGTTAATACTGAAATCTCCAAAAGTATGATAACGAATGAAAGGTTCAAATTCAGAAATACCTCCCGGCATTTCACTCAGAACCTCTTTAGCAACCTCACTGGTAACGTTTTCCACTTTTCCAAGATCACTATCATAACTAACGCCAACCTCGATATACACCGACATTTCTTTTTCGGGCTGGCAATAGTTTGTAATAATGGCGGAAGCCATCTTGGAGTTCGGCACAATTATCATATTATTCGGGAGTGCTCTTATGGTTGTGTTTCGCCATGCTATATCTGTAACGTAACCTCTTTCACCCGAATCAAGCTGTACATAGTCTCCCGGCTTTACCTGTCCTGAGGCTATGATGTGGACCCCGGAAAACAGATTCGAGAGTGTATCCTGGAGAGCCAGAGCAACGGCAAGACCACCGACGCCCAGAGCAGTCAGCATTGGTGTAATGGAAATGCCGAGTGACTGGAGTATAATCAGCATACCCACAACAAAAACCACGATATTCGTTATGTTTGTGAATATAGAGGTTAAAGGCGTAACGCCCTTTACCTTTTTTGTATAGGAATTGACAAAACCGACTGCAATCCTTGCCAAGACTAAGGTCACTGAAGCTATAAAAATTATCAGCAGAATCTTTTTAAGGGCATTGAAGGTGTTTGGACTTAACGGCACATTAAGAATTGCCCCATAAATACCGGCAATGATGAACCAGAAAAGCATCCTGCCACGCAGCGCAGCGATCAATATTTCGTCACCTTCCCATTTCGTTTTTTCAGCCATTTTTCTGAGTTTCGTAAGGATAATTTTTTCAAAGATCAGCCCGACCACAAACCCGCCTATAAGGAAGGCCAACGGTAGAACCAATTGCGTGATTTTAATAGACTCACTCATCATATAAACCCCTTAACTGGATTGGAGAATCCTGCTGATTTGATCACTTACCATAGGAAATTTACAGTATATTACCAAATACATCAACAAGTTGTTTCCGGTAACGAATTTTCCTCCTGGTGGGAGAAGGTGAAGGGATAGAGAATGGTTACATCTTAACAGGAACGCGGTTACAGCAGGCTATTGACAGGATTAAAAATGTATTTGCGAATGGGGGTATTTCTTATCTAAAAGATTTTTTATTTCTTTTCGTTCCCCTTCTTCTGTTATCGGCTCGACCTCGCTTACGGTCAGGCCGGAATCATCTTTTTCCCCCTTCGAGGAAACAACATAACCGGGAACATTGATAAAGCGACAACCGCCTGTGCCACAGCAGGAATTATCCACTTCGGCCACGCCGACCACATAGAGCACTTCCCTTTCCCTGTAGCGCAGCCGTTCTTCTTCGATAAGAGTGTAGCCTCCGGAAATAGACCGTACTTCTTTTCCTAACTCTTCATGAACGTATTGTTTCATCATTAGATAATTGGTTGGCTACAAATCTAATTAATAATTCAACACTCAAAATTAATCTACCATGCGGTGGGTGTTTCCCTACTTTCCGATACAGAATGTTGAGAAGATTCTGTCTAAAACTTCTTCGTTTGTTGTTTCTCCCACAATTTCACCCAGGCTTTCGAGAGCCTCTCTCACATCAAAGGCAGCTAATTCAGGGGAACATCCCTGGATAACATTTTCCTTCGCTTTTGCAAGGAAACCGGCTGCCTCTTCAAGGGCGATCTTGTGGCGAAGATTTGTCAGTATGACATCCGGCTGAAGATCACCCTGATTGTTTTGAAGCGTTCGGGTATAAATTTCTTCCTTCAGGGCAGGGATGCCATCTCCATATTTTGCTGAGATCCGTAATGGTTTAAACCCGGGAAGTATTTTGTTGAGATCACTGTCTTTCAGCTTTGGGGAAAGATCATTCTTGTTGATGACCGGTATAATGAATCCCCCTTTATTTTTTTCAATAACTTCTATGTCTTCTTCCGTCAGATTTGTGCTTCCATCAAGGAGTATAATGACCACATCCGCCGATGCAACCTTTTCCCAGACCAGCCTGATCCCTTCTCGTTCTATGACATTTTCAACATCTCTGATTCCCGCTGTATCAACGAATTTCACCGGGATTCCTTTTATATTAATCACCTCTTCAATAAAGTCCCTTGTAGTCCCGGGCACGGAGGTCACTATGGCCCTGTTTTCCTCAAGAAGTCTGTTCAGGAGGCTTGATTTTCCAACGTTCGGTTTTCCCGTTATGACAACGGACAAACCCTCTCTCAATATTTTTCCTTCATCGTATGTCGAAAGAATCTCGTTAATGGACGTTATGATGCGCTGGACGGAATCCGAGAGTTCCGAGATCGGTGAAACATGAATATCTTCTTCAGTAAAATCAATAGATATTTCAAGATTTGCAAGGAGATCGATCACGGAAGAGCGAAGATCATTTATCCTTTTTGACAGGTTTCCCCTGAGGTGGGAAAGAGCAAGATCAAGTCCCCTGTCTGTTTTAGCCAGGATAAGGTCGATTACCGCCTCAGCCTGTGACAGGTCAAGCCGGTTATTGAGGAAAGCCCTTTTAGTAAATTCTCCCGGGTCCGCGAGACGTGCACCAGTCTTTATGACCTCATTAAGGACTGCTTCAAGGACGACCCGCCCACCATGACAATTAATTTCCAGAGTATCCTCTCCCGTATAGGAGAGAGGTTTTCTCATAACAGAAAGCAGAACCTCATCGAGAATGGTACCCGTCGTGGGTGATACAATATCTCCGTAGTAAAGGTGATGACTTTTGAAAAAACGGGGAGGGGTTCCCCTTGGTTTAAACAGAAGATGTCCGATTTTCTCTGACTTCGGACCACTGACCCGTATGATCCCTATGCCGCCCACGCCACGAGGTGTGGCTATGGCTGCTATTGTATCTTCTTGTAATCGTTTCAAGTTTCAAGTTTCAAGTTTCAAGTTAGCCACGGACTTAAAAACTAATGTAGCGTTGACCCAGAGGAAGAAGTCCATGTCAGCCTGTGTGCGTCTGTGGCTAAAAAAGTACACTTAAACCGGTGCAATCAAGTTCAAAAACTCAAATATCCAGCACCCTATCCCTTTTTGACAGGTAATATAATAATCTTTCTGAAGGTTCCCTCTCCACGGCTCCTTGTGATTAGCTGCCTGTCATCTTGCAGGGCCATATGAACTATTCTGCGATCATGGGCATTTAAGGGGTTAACAGTAACGGGCTTTTTCGTTCTTTTTACTTTTTCTCCAAGTTTTTCTGCCAGTGCGATGAGGGTTTTTTCTCTTCTCTTTCTATAATCTTCCGTATCCAGAATAATCCTTTTCCGTTCTTTCCCATTTTTATTTGTTGCCTTATTTACCAGATACTGCAGGGCGTCCAGTGTCTGCCCCCCTCTGCCTATGAGAAGACCACTGCCGTCCCCTTCAATTTCTAAAGTGATGGATTCCGATGTTTCCTCTACCTGCACCGGATAATCGAGTCCCATTCGTTTGAGTATGCCATCGAGTTTTTCTCTTGCTCTCATTGCAAGATTTTCTTCAGATTCCTTGATCCCCGGTGAATCTATCTTCTGCAAATCTGAATCTTTGACGGTTTGCTCCATCTTTTCTTTTAGGGAACTTTCTATGTCAAGATCGATGGACATGATACTGGCCTTGATACAAGCCTTTTTTGATCCTACCAGGCCGAAAAAGCCAGAGGAACCTTCTGACATGATTTCTATATTCAATTTTTCCCTTGGCAGATTAAATTCTTTGCATGCTTTTTCGATAGCATCATCAATAGTTTTTCCTTCTATCTTCACAGTTTTCGCATCCATATTAGTTGCCTCGTTTTAGGTCGCGCGCTTATTGACATAGTACTGCTGGCCGATGCTCAAAATATTGTTAAACAGCCAATAGATCACCAATCCCGATGGAAAGTTTAAAAACATGAATGTAAAGATGATGGGCATCCACTGCATGAGCTTTGCCTGCATTTGATCCCCTCCGGGCTGGGGAGTCATCTTTTGCTGCAGGAACATGGTTGCTCCCATGATAATTGGTGTAATATAATAAGGATCTTTGGCAGACAGATCCTGTATCCAGAAGAGAAAGGGTGCGTGGCGAAGTTCAATTGAGTAGAGAAGCGTCTTATAAAGGCCGAAAAACACGGGAATCTGGATCAACATGGGGAGGCATCCACTCATGGGATTTACCTTATATGCTTTATATAGCGCCATGACTTCCTGATTTACTTTTTGTTTATCGCCCTTATGCTTTTCACGAATTTCATTGATCTTTGGCTGAAGTTTTTGCATTCCTTTCATGGATTTATAGCTTATATTGCCCAGGGGCCAGAAAATGATTTTTACCAATAATGTCACTATAATAATTGCGAGGCCATAATTATGAATGTATTGGTAAATAAATTTAAGACATGCCAAAAGCGGCAGGGCAAGCCACTTTATCCAGGAACCGAAGTTGATAGAATTTTCAAGCCCCACCCCTTCTACTTTGAGAACATTGTAATCCTTGGGACCAAGGTATAAAGCATACTTAAACGTACCGGATTGTCCTGGCAAAATAATGTTTTTAGGACCTTCCAGATTTACAGAAACGAGACTTCTTGAGTCTTTGGATATAACAAGATTCGTAAGCGTGGGTTGCTGAGGTATAGAGGAAGCTATAAAGTACTTGCTCTCGAACCCTCCCCACGACACATCAGGGCCGAAGACCTCTGGGGGGCCGAGTTTTTTGATTTTTTCGGTATGAATTTTATCCTTTAAATAAAATACAGGACCTTCATGACTGTAACTGTCTATTTTGATTTCAGGGTCAACATATTGATTCCAGCTGAGGAGTGCGCTTTCTTTGATGATGCCCTTAGACAAGTTTTCAACATTTACATCGAGGTCAAATAGGTACTTTTCCGGATAGAAGGTGTAAATCTTTTCAATCTTTATTTCTCCCGGAAATGACCGGGTAAAGATTAATTTTTTTTCATTCATTTTTTTAGTGAGATCCAGGGAGGTTTCATCTGTTCTGAAAATCATATTCGGATCGATATCTACACTTGATTTTGGAAACGATACCCCCAAAGGATAATCCGTGTCTTCATTAAGATTCACTAATTCAACGAGTTTAGAATCCTCACCAAGACTGTTACGGTAATTTTTTAATTTGAAAGATTTAAGGGCTCCGCCCTTTGTATTGAAGATAGCCGAATAAAGGAGAGTTTCAACTTTTATATCTTTTCCAACAGCCCTGGCATCTTCCCCTCTTACTAATGATTTTTGGGGAGAAGAGGCCTTCTCTGTTATGACTTTCTCTTTCTTTATTTCCTCATTAGCGGTAATATCGCCCGATTCCTGCACAGATGTAAGTCCCTGTTGCTCGGGAACAGGTTTTTTCAAAAAAAAGTATTGATAGCCCATCACTAACAATAATGACAGGACTACAGCAAATATTGTCCTCTTGTCCATATAGAGACCTCCGTTCTCGTAACCCGTTGCAATTATTCTACGGGATCGTAACCACCGGGATTTAGGGGATGACACCGAAGTAGACGCTTCAGGCCAAGGGAAAAACCCTTGAAAGGGCCAAAACGTTTAATGGCTGTTACCGTGTACTCGGAGCATGTTGGATAAAAACGGCAACTACGGGGGAAAAGGGGTGATATAGCTATCTGGTAAGATCTTATAAAAAAGATAAAAATCTTTTCCAAAATTTGTGCAATCATTATTTCAAATATCAGCTCTCTCTAAAAAGAGATCTTCCAGTTCCACACAAACGTCCTGATATTTGAGAAAAGGAATATCTTTCTTTACGATGATTACTATATCTTGTGAATCAGGCAACTTGTCTTTATTCAATCTGAAAAATTCTCTTAATAGACGCTTAATCCTGTTTCTCTTTACCGAATTCCCAACCTTCTTGGTAACCGTAATCCCCAGCCTTTTTGTTCCCGATTGGTTGCGACTCAAAATGATGATGAAGTTCTTCGAGTCAATCCTTGTCCCGTTTTGATATATTTCTAAGTAGTCTTTTCTCTTACGTATTCTCTCATCTTTGCCAAAAGAATATGTTTTCATTCTATAACGGCAGGACTAAACTCTAATTTTCGCTGGTCGCATTTACTTGTCTTTAACGTAACTGGTTAAACGGCAAGCCTTTTTCTACCCTTTGCTCTTCTTCTGTTAAGGACCGCTCTGCCGCCCTTCGTGGCCATCCTCGAACGAAATCCGTGAACCCTTTTTCTCTTGAGATTGCTTTTGTGCGTTAAATTCTTTTTCATAAAATGAACCCCACTCGAAATCTATAAGCAGAGTTTTAGATCATAGTTGAAATTATTTGTCAAGTTGTAATTATATTTGCTCATGCTTCTATAGAAGTTCTTGCCAATTCAGTTTAAATGTTCTTATAATTCCGCGGATAGCATAATCATTATTAGCAAAGAACACAAGAAATTAAATGAACAAACTTAATATAGTTACAGATTTTGAACCCAGGGGCGACCAGCCGCGGGCAATCGGGAAGCTTGTTGAAGGTATTGCAAAGGGTTCTGAACACCAGGTGCTCCTTGGAGTCACCGGTTCAGGCAAGACGTTCACCATAGCAAATGTCATCGAAAAAACACAGAGACCTGCCCTTGTCATAGCTCACAACAAGACTCTTGCAGCCCAGCTCTACGGCGAATTCAAAATTCTTTTTCCCGATAATGCTGTAGAGTATTTCGTCAGCTATTACGATTACTACCAGCCGGAGGCCTATCTGCCGAGCACCGACACATATATTGAAAAAGACGCATCCATTAATGAAGAAATAGACAGGATGCGACATTCCGCCACCCGTTCCCTTTTTGAGAGAAGCGACGTCATAATTGTGGCCAGTGTATCCTGCATATACGGAATCGGCTCTCCCGATGAATATTACGGGATGCTCGTGTCGCTGAAAGAGGGGATGGAAATTGAGCGCAACGATTTTTTAAAAAGACTGGTAGAGATACAGTACAGGCGAAACGATACGGATTTTCACAGGGGTACCTTCCGCGTCCGGGGTGATGTTGTGGAGATCTTTCCCCCGTACGAGGATGAACAGGTTATCAGGGTGGAATTTTTTGGAGATACCGTTGAATCCATATCGATCGTTGATCCGCTGCGGGGAAAGAGGATCGAAAAAGTCAGAAAAATTGCAGTGTATCCCGGCAGTCATTATGTAACAACGAAAAATAATATGAAAAGGGCCATTACTGCAATAAGAGAAGAACTGGAAATACGACTTAAGGAGCTGGAAGCACAGAACAAGCTTCTTGAGGCCCAGCGGCTCGAACAGCGGACGAGATTCGATATTGAAATGATGGAGGAGATGGGATACTGTCAGGGTATCGAAAATTATTCCCGCCACCTGACCGGTCGAAAACCGGGGGAACCGCCACCGACACTTATGGAATATTTACATGAGAATGCCCTGGTTATCATTGATGAAAGTCATGCAACGGTTCCGCAACTGCGTGGAATGTATAACGGGGACAGATCCAGAAAGAACACTCTGGTGAATTACGGATTTCGACTCCCCTCGGCTTTGGATAACCGCCCCCTTGAGTTTTCCGAGTTTGAAGCATTTTTCTATCGAAAGATTTATGTATCGGCAACCCCCGCAGCCTACGAACTGGAAAAATCGGGGAGGAGGGTTGTTGAGCAGATTATCAGGCCGACCGGGCTGATTGACCCCGAGGTTGTCGTCAAACCTGCCAGTCACCAGGTTGACAACCTGCTCGGCCAAATCAAAAAACGGATCGAAGCAAAGGAACGTGTTCTCGTCACAACCATGACAAAGAGGATGGCCGAAAACCTCACAGAATATTACCGGGGACTGGGCATCAGAGTCCGGTATCTGCACTCTGATATTAAAACACTGGAGCGTGTGAGTATTATCAGGGATCTGAGAAAAGGTGAATTTGATGTTCTCATCGGCGTCAATCTTTTAAGAGAAGGTCTGGATATTCCGGAGGTTTCTCTGGTAGCCATTCTGGATGCGGATAAAGAGGGTTTTTTACGTTCCGAACGGTCTCTGATACAGACCAGCGGTCGCGCTGCAAGGAATATAAATGGTCAGGTCATCATGTACGCCGATACGGTGACAAAGTCGATTCAGGCGTGTCTTGATGAAACGAAAAGACGCAGAAAAATACAGCAGGAATTTAACAGAAAAAACGGGATCACACCTGAAACCATCAAAAAATCAATACACGATATCCTCGCTTCCGTGTATGAGACGGATTATCTGACCATTTCGACCGTAGCGGAGGAAATGGAAGAGTACGTTTCAGAAAAAGATATTCCCGTCATGATCAAGAAACTGACCCGGCAAATGAAGGAAGCATCAAAGAATCTGGAATTTGAGGAAGCGGCAAGAATACGAGACAGAATCAAGGATCTCTCCGCACTGGATCTGGAAATAAGAGAGGTGATTTGAATTAGTGGTCATCCAGAAATGGCCTTTTTTCACAATCTCTGCGTCAGATTCAGATTTTAATCCTCGAAATACTCAATTGATGATTCTGTTGATTTATGAGGATTTTCGTTCAAGATCAAGGCATGCGAAAAAAATAACCGCAGGTGCCCCGCAGGAAATGCCCTTGGGGTGCATATAGTTGATATTCCGAGGATTATTTTGTGAGCATAACGCAGAGATTGGGTGAAAAGACCATTAATCAACAGAATCATTGATTACCAGATGGGGGGATAAGAACATTGGATAAGAGTTCGAAGACAATACAGCGCATGTTTGACGAAATAGCTCCAACCTATGATTCCGCGAACCAGCGCCTCTCCCTCTCTATAGACACCCTCTGGAGACTGAAAACCGTCAGGGCACTCGGAATTAAAAGCAAGGACGTGATTCTGGATATTGCCACCGGTACCGGCGGCCTGGCAATGCTGGCTTTGAAGAAAAACGCCGGTTGCCGAATCGTGGGAGTAGACCTGTCGGGGAAGATGCTTGGCCTGGCGGCAAACAAGCGAAACAAAGAAGGATGCCGCGACCGGTATGCCCTTTTGAAGGGTGATGCCTGCCACATGCCTTTCCAGGGGAGTGTTTTTGACCACGCCATGATCGGTTTCGGACTCAGAAACGTAGCCCATATGGAAAATCTGTTCAAAGAGAGCAGCAGGGTCCTCAAGAAGGGGGGGAAACTGGCGGTTCTTGAATTTTCCCTGCCACAACAACATTTCATAAATCAATTATACCTTGTATACTTCAAAAGAATACTCCCCTTTCTGGGTGGAATCATTTCGGGAAAAAGAGAAGCTTACCGTTATCTAAGGGATTCTGTAATGGCCTTCGATTCACCCGGTGAACTTGAATACAAAATGAGGAAGCTGGGGTTCAGAATCGTCGAATCGTTACCCCTGTGGTTCGGCATCTGTCATTTATACGTTGCAGAAAATACAGGCATGTGAGGGATATTACCGTGAGGGAAAATCGAGCGGTAATTGACGCTTCCAGAAAAGGAGTGGAAGATGGTCATCCGCGGCCCTGGCCGGAGGACATCGTGATGAGCCGGGAAATCAAAGAGAGAGTTACAGAGAGAATAGAAGAACCTGGTCTCTTATAATCATGACGGATACCTTGAAATACAAGATAAAAAACGCCCCCGGAATAACGGGGGTCTATCTCATGAAGGATGAACATAATAAGGTCATCTATGTGGGAAAGTCAAAAAATCTCAGGACGAGAATCCGTTCCTATTTCGGAGGGAAGGATTCAAGACCTATGATTCCTTTTCTTGTATCCAGAATTCATGATCTCGAATTTATCGTTACGGATACGGAAAAAGAAGCGCTGATTCTGGAAAATACCCTGATCAAAAAATACAGGCCCCGCTACAACGTCAATTTCAGAGATGACAAGAACTATTTCAGCATAAAGATAGACTTCAAGGAAAAATTCCCCCCCTTTCAATTGGTGAGGCGCATAAAAAAAGACGGAGCGAAGTATTTTGGTCCCTATTCCTCCAGTGCCGCAGTAAAAGAAACCCTCCATTTTCTCCAGCAGATTTTCCCCCTTCGAACATGCAGGGATATGGAATTTAGCGCCAGAACAAGGCCCTGTATAGAATTTGAGATAAAAAGGTGCCTTGCTCCATGTTGCGATCTTGTTGAAAGCGAAGATTATCAGAAACTTGTAGAAGACGCCGTCCTCTTTATGGAAGGCCATGGGAAAAAACTGATCTCCGAACTGAAATCAAGAATGAAGACAACGGCAGACGATCTGAATTTTGAAGAGGCAACTGTAATAAGAGACAGAATCAGTGCCATCACGACAACCCTTGAAAAGCAGAGGGCCGTTTCCATGTCCTTCAGGGATCAGGATGTCTTTGGCGTTTACAGGTCAGGTAACCAGCTCCAGATGTGCATTCTCTACATCAGAAACGGGAGTATTCTGGGTATAAAGAATTTTCCTCTCGTTAAAATAGGAGTCGATTCGTCGGAGGTTCTTTCTTCTCTTCTGAAGCAGTATTATGACGGAGAGGTATTTATCCCGCACGAGATCATTATCCCTGAGAATATTGAGGATAGAAAGGTCATTGAGGAATGGCTGACGGAAAAAAGAAAGGGTGGAAAGGTTTCTGTAATCGTTCCCAAAAGAGGAGAAAGGGTGAATCTTCTCACTATAGCTGCAAATAATGCCGAAAATGCCTTCAATATGGAGAGGATTCACGAAGCCGATGAAGAAAAAGCCCTTAAAGTTTTAGCGGAGCGGCTTCACTTGAAAAAGATGCCTCACCGGATCGAGTGTTTCGATATATCGAATGTGGGTGGCAGGTACGCCGTCGGATCAATGGTAACTTTTCTCGAAGGGAAGCCCGAAAAGTCAGGTTACAGACGTTTCAAAATTCAGACTGTAATCGGCGCGGATGATTACTCCATGATATATGAGGTTTTAAGAAGACGTTACCGGAATACAGAGAATCTTCCTGACCTCATTGTTGTTGACGGCGGGAAGGGTCAGCTTAATGTAGCGCTCAATGTTTTACGGGAACTGGAAATAAAAGAAATGGATGTCATTGGTCTGGCAAAGGAATCGCGTTCGATCTCCGGAAAGAATAAAACCATTATCCACAAAGAAGAAGATCGGGTGTATCTGCCTGACAGAAAAAACCCCGTATATCTTTCACGGCATCCCATCGCACTCTTTCTCCTCCAGAGAGTAAGGGATGAGGCCCATCGCTTTGCCGTATCATACCATCGAAAATTGAAGGAAAAAATGGATTTTCGATCCATTGTTGATGAAATTCCGGGAATCGGCGATTTCAGAAAAAAGGCGCTGCTCAGCTATTTCAAGGATGTAGAAAAAATCAAAAAGGCATCAAGGAAAGATTTAGAGAAAATTCCCGGAATCGGCGAAGAAACAGCCGACAGGATTTTTAATCATTTTCACAAACAGTCCAGATAGTTTTGGATCAGGTGTTTTGGGTTTAGTATAAAGCGGAGAGCATATATTAAATGAGTTTTCTGTCGATTTTATTCATTGCCGTCGGATTGGGGATGGATGCCTTTGCCGTAGCCATAGGCGCAGGGGTTGTCATCAGGAAACTTTCATTCGGTCATGTCTTTCGACTTTCCTTTCATTTCGGCCTGTTCCAGTTTTTAATGCCCATCATCGGCTGGCTTGCCGGCAGGACTATCTCAGATTACATCATAAATTATGATCATTGGATTGCATTCTTCCTCCTCGTATTTATCGGAGGAAAGATGATATGGGATGCTTTCAAGAAAGACGATGGCAAGATTGCGCAGGCAGATCCAACAAAAGGGATTAGCCTTATCATTCTATCGATCGCCACCAGTATTGATGCCCTCGCCGTAGGGCTCAGCCTCGCCTTTTTAAACATCACGATTTTGTATCCGAGTATCGTAATCGGTATCGTTGCCGCCATAATGACGATAATTGGAATATTATTCGGGAAAGGCCTGGGTAGAATTGTGGGTAAAAAAGTCGGGATTCTCGGTGGTCTTATTCTGATCGGTATCGGGATAAAGATCCTGATAGAACATCTTGTTTGATGAGAGTGATCAATTATTCCGGAAAGATCAACTGCGATAGAAAAAGCCGAACCACCAGGTTCAATAAATAGGCAATAAATAGGGACTGCGACAATACTGTCCGGTATGAATATTGCGTTTGTTTCCCCCTTTACTTTAATCGGTAACATGGATCCCGCAAATGGTGGGATTTGTCCGCATCGTCATCATATGCACGGACAAACAAGTTTGTCCATGCCACCCAGCATTTGTAGGGGCCGATGCCCTCATCGGCCCGTTGATATCGGCCCGTTCGGGGAACGGGCCCTACAGGGGAAAGCAATATTCATACCGGACAGTATTGGGACTGCGACTTTTTTCAGCAGAAAATGGTCGCTGTCCCAATTTACTCAGACATTATTTCCTCCTTAAGATATTGTTTGGTGGCTTAATCTGTTTTAGTTGAACAATAATCAGTCTATAAGTATCGGCTGCACACCATCCATCTGCCTCAGTTCCTTAAGTTTACTGTAAGGTCGTGTGTCCAGAAAATCATCAAAGGTTTCACAACCAATGATATAGGGGCGAAAAAATACACTTGTTGACAAAGTATCAGTGTCTCTCTATTGTGCTTTTGTGATCGTATAACTATACATTGCCATGAAGATATGAAGAAAAAAGATAAAGCACAGTATCCTGTTTCCACCCATAACTGGTCAGAAAGTGATCGGCCAGGAGAAAAATTGCTGAAGTATGGCGAGCATATCTTGAACAATGCGGAACTTCTCGCCATCCTGATCAGAACGTGTACGCCTTAATTGCCGTTGTATCGTGCGACGCATTTGCTAAATTCGTGGACAGGAAGGAATTCCATTAGTTGTAAAAATATTGTTTTCCCCGGGTTTATATGTCCTCTCCTGCTTAACTGATGCAGAAGTATGACATTCAGGAAAAGAAAATTTCAAATTGATTAATGACATTTTTCACTAAATATTGTATGTTTTTACATTGTTATAACGTTTATCAACTATAACGTTGGGACAGTAGTAAACAATTACATATTTAGAGAAGGAAGGAGCATAATATGAGATCGTCAGTAAAGCATTACATTCTAGCAGTGGCTTGTATTTTCTTTGTAACCGCATGTGCCGTGAGAACACCTGTACAGGAAGTATCGGTCGCAGACATAAAGGCAAATCTCAAGTACGAAAACGTCATCTTCAGAAACTTTACGGCAAATCCCGGTGTTAAGGCCCCTGAGGGACCGATGATGGAATGCAGGCAGAGTGCAATCGATTATCTCCAGCTGAAACGTATCTATAATAAAATAGAGCGGGACAGCGGTAATTCATATACGGGACCGACCATGTATGTGGATGTGAATGTCACGAGTTTAAGAATTGTCGGCGGGGCGGCTCGCTTCTGGGCCGGGGCACTTGCAGGACGATCCAACATGAATATAGACGTTAAACTCACAGATGCTGACGGTACGTTAATTGTACAAAAAGAATTGATAGGAGCACCGAATGCCTTCTCATCCGCATATAGCTTTGGGGGTGTCGACAGGTCACTTGCGCAAAAGGTGGGTTTTTTATTAGGTGATTTTATTCTGGCGAATTCAGCAGGAAAGTAAAACGAAACCAGACGGAAGAAACCAGAGGTGCGACATGGTCTTGAATTGGTGACATTTCGGATTCCTCGTTTTCAAAATATATTTACAGATAAAAGCATAGAAGACAAATAGCTAAAAATCATCATCCTCATCATAATCGTCTTCATAATCTGGATATTGTTCTGGCGAATCTCCAACTTTTTTTGTAATTTTGGGATATCCCTTTGAGCCAGATGCATCTTCAATTTTTAAAACACTTAATTCATGCCACCAATCATCTCCAAAATCAAAGAGGTAGTAGAATTTACCCTTTTCATCTAAATCTAAATCCCGAATTTTCGTCTTTTCAGCGTTGTATCTTTTCTTGTGTGTGAAACCGGTAAGATCTTCCAAGTTCATCGGGTGACTTACTTCAGGAAAGTCGTAGATTTTTCGCGTACTTTTTATAGCTTTTCCCGTCAGAAAGAACGAATAGAGGTGTTCATCATACCTGTCAAATGCCTCAAAAATGGAATCATGCAAATCAGCTAAGCTTTGATTCTCAAGAATTTCGATATTTCTATAGATTCTTTTGTTATAAAAAAGAGCTGCTTTAATACAATAAACTTTCAATCTGATATCCTTTCAAATCCGAATTCCGCTGCTGCTGTGGGGCGCACGGTCCTTTGCGCGTCCCTACCAACAGCATGTAACTGAAATGAATTTTATTGATTATCGATTTCTTTCTCAAGAATTCGAGTCAGTCTTTCAAATACCCTATCAAGTTTCTTACCGATTTTTTTATCATCTGTATGATTTACCTCTGCAGCTATAAATCCTAACAAATCATCAAGATCATGAATTGAATATTTTGCAATTAGATGTTTTCCCTTGATCTCTGCAATTTTTAGTCTTTTTGTAAGTCCTGGGTCTGCAAAGGTTTGATCAACGATCAAATCTCTTTCTTGAGGAGTAAATTTTATTTCAATTTCATTCATTTTTGGCATTAAAGGAACCCTTCCTATATTAATTTACAATTTTCTTTTTCGAACGTTTTGCACTTCTCGGTTTTTTGCAATCATTCAACAAAAATTCTTTAATAAAATAGGGGAAGTGTCCCCATATTTCCCATATTTCCCCCATATTTCCGAGCGGTCCACCCTAACGATTTGGTCAGCGGCCGAGCGCTTGCGAGGTCCGCTGTACTAATTTATTGGCTGAATATTTTTTACGTATTTTTTTGCCCTCGCTGGAATCAGCTAAAGAAAGGCATACTAGTCTTAACTGATTCACCATTTTTAATCGCATCGTAACAGCACGTGGACTCATCTCAATCTTCATAAGTAATACTCCTAAGATACTCAATATCGTCCTTATCCTGCCCGCTTCTACGAAGTGATTTTAGAAAAATCAACCCCTCTGGAGAAACAACCTTGAGCAGTCCTTCATCCCACTCCACCGTACGGCGACTTTCCCAGGCATTTCGGATAGCCGGGGTTACGATCAGTAAATCCAATACCAGCGTTTCTCCTGTATCTTTGTCGATTTTTGCAAGTCGATTAATTTTCACTTTACCATTTTGAAATTCCATTGGTGCGGCACGGATAGTGAAGCCCAAAGCAGTAGCTGCATCCTCAGCTTTTGATAAAGATTCAAATTCGATTAGAATGTCAATATCAAGCGTTGCCCTTGGGCGGGCATATATGGCTAAAGCCAGACCTCCACAAAGAGCATAATCAATCCCTACTTGATCAAATTTCGCAGTAAGTTTTTTTAGTTCCTCTAAAAGATCCATATGAGTATCCTTATGCGATTATTCGCAGCCAATATTATCAATAGACCGAAATAAATTCCGTGATATTGGTGTATATATACGGCATTATTTTCCGTCTATTGCTATAATAAAGGCTTAATACAGAAAACATGATGGTCTCTCCGCCACCAGCGGGGTCATTTAGAGCGAAACGAGAAATCTTTAGGCCCAAACAGAATGAAAAAATAAGATTTCTCCCTAAGGTCGAAATGACAGAATCACCGAGTTTGGCTTTTTGCAAAATAATAAACTATGTAACTTATAAAAATCAGTACTAAATTCAATTATGAACGTCAAGAACAAATTTAAGCCAAATTCCAATATACGTCTTATAGATCAGGTTCGTCCGTAATCAGGGACGGGTTCACATCGGAACAAATAGCGATAGGGCTGAAGATAACCAGTTGTTTCTTGCCCGTTATGATGCTAAAATTTGCACGTCAACTCGGCATTAGCACTTAACGAAAAATCAGGGGCGGGTTCACATTTATTCATAGCACAGGGGGTGACTGAATCATGATCAGTGCCGTTGACCATATCAACATCGTAGTTTCCGACCTGGAGAGGTCGGTCAAATTCTATACGGAATTGCTGGGATTCAGAGAAATTCGAAGGGCGCGTCTTGAAGGAAAATGGATTGAATCAGTTGTTGGCCTTCAGGATGTTAAGGCTGAGGTTGTTTTCATAGCAGCGCCTGCCGGAGAGCCCCGATTGGAGCTACTTTGTTATATTTCGCCTCACGGCAAAGTGTTTTCGGAAAACTCCACAGCAAACACAACAGGCTTGCGGCATATCGCCCTGCGTGTCGATGATATACACTCATCGGCAGAGCGCTTGAAAGAGGCGGGAGTAACAATGGTTAGCGAACCGGTTGCTGTGCCTTCAGATGTTGTAAGCCACGACTCCGGAAACAAAATACTCTGTTATTTCCTTGACCCGGACGGGACACTATTGGAATTAGCGGAGTACAGGTAATTTTACGTGATCTTGGAGGATAATAGCTTTGCCTGAATGTTCCATGAATATATCATTTTTCTACGAGTTAATACCGTCACCTCTTGGTGATGTGGGAATTGTCTGGGCTCGAAACAATGTTGCCCCGTCCGTTGTGCGCATTTTTCTTCCAAAAAAAGATGGGGCAATGGATGAAGTAATAAACAGTGAATATCCCGGTGCCGTAAAAGAGCCAAAAAATAATCCGGACAAGATTTGTTCCCAGATTCGGGAGTACCTGAAGGGACACACTGTCGAATTCTCGCTGGATTCTCTCGACATGGAACAATGTTATGACTTTCAGAAGAGGGTTTTGCTTAAATTAAGCCAGGTCCCCAGGGGAAAGGTTGTCTCATACGGCCAACTGGCTGGTAAAATCGGCGCTCCCGGAGCAGCCCGGGCAGTAGGAACGGCCCTCGCCAGAAACCCCTTTCCCATTACCCTGCCCTGTCACCGTGTCGTGAAATCCACAGGACATCCGGGCAATTTCGGAGGCGGACGAGAGTTGAAAGAAGCTCTCCTGCGGTTAGAAGGGATTAAATTGAGCACTAAAGGGAAGATTGATCCACACTATTTCTGGTAGAGGAAACACAACTTTCAATTATTAATTCAAAATTAAGCATTAAGAATTCAAAATTATTACTTTTACTCACGTCCTTTTTTCATCTGTTTTGACACGGCCATGTTATCTCTGTGAATGATTTCATCGTAGGGATTGCTTCCAAGTACCTGTTTGATCTTGGATGTCTTCAATCCTCTTATCTTTTCTACATCCTCGAAATTGTAGTTTACCAATCCCTTTGCAATGATTGCTCCGCTTGTATCTATACAGGTCACGGGATCCCCGACGCAAAAATCCCCTTCAACCCTTAAAACACCGGAAGGCAGCAAACTTTTCCCCTGGAACATAACGGCATCTCTCGCACCGTCATCGATGTAGATTTTCCCTCGTGATCTTAAAGTAAAAGCTATCCAGTACTTTTTGCTTTTCAAATGCTCCGACATGGGGAGAAAGAGGGTGCCGATATTTTTGCCCGAAAATATATCGTGTATGACCCCTTTTCTTTTCCCCGGAGCAATGATGAAGGGAATACCGAAAGCGGTAACTTTTTTTGCGGCAATTACCTTGCTTTTCATTCCGCCCATTCCCACGGGGTCCGCCTCAGATGAAGCAGCAGCTTCAATTTCATCCGTTATTTCCTTGACCAGAGAAATCAACTTTGGTTTATCTGCACTTTTGGGATCTCTATCGTACAGACCTTTGATATTAGTCAGATTAATCAGAAGGCCTGCATCCATAATATTGGCCATCATGGCGGCAAGATTATCATTATCTCCGAATTTTATTTCTTCTACAGCGACGGTATCATTCTCATTGATGATAGGAATTACGCCCCATCCCATAAGCTCCGAGAGGGTGTTGCGCGTGTTGAGAAATCTTTTTCTGTCCGTTAGATCGCTCATATTAAGGAGAATCTGTGCTACCACCAATCCATGTTTACCAAAGGCGTTGGAGTAAACTCTCATCAACCTTCCCTGTCCGACGGCAGCCGCGGCCTGCTTCTGCGGGAGACTCTGGAGCTTATTCTTAAATCCCATCCTGTGCATACCGGAAGCGATGGCACCCGAAGACACAACAACGAACTGATAACCCTGTTTCGTAAGTTCTGCTATTTCATCGACCAACTGGTCTATGATCTCACGGTCAAGCCCATTCTTCCCCGTTAAGACACCGGTTCCGATTTTGACCAAAACCCTTTTGGCATCTTTTAATATTTCTTTTCTTTCTTTACCCATTACGATCCCTGATCCTTATAAGACTTCATATTTCTTGCTATTTCCCATATCAAATCGTTTTTTCCTTCTCCGGTGACTGCTGAAATGGGAAAAATCTTTATACCCTTATTTTCGAAGAATTCTATTTCCGTATTTATTCTCTCCCTTGTTATGGGAAGGTCCATTTTATTAATGGCCACTATCTGCTTCTTTTCTGCCACAGACGGGCTGAAACGTACAAGCTCTTTATTTATAGTTTCAAAGTCTTCCCATGCACTGCTGTATGACTCTTTTGAAATATCTATCATGTGCAGCAGCAGGGACGTTCTTTCAATATGACGTAAAAATTTCGTGCCCAGCCCCATACCGAGGTGAGCCCCCTTTATCAGCCCGGGAATATCTGCAACGACGAAATTCTCAAAATCGCCGTATTTGACAACCCCGAGATTTGGCGTCAGTGTAGTGAATGGATAGTCTGCAATTTTGGGTTTTGCTGCGGAGATTTTTGATATAAGAGTTGATTTCCCAACGTTGGGGAAGCCTATAATTCCAACATCTGCAAGTAGTTTTAATTCCAGATTAACCCATTTTTTTTCTCCCTCTACGCCATCCTGGGCGTAACGAGGCGCCTTGTTTGTCGAAGTTGCAAATCTGGCATTCCCCCGTCCTCCGATTCCTCCTTTTGCAACCAGATATGTCTGGCCATCTTCAGTAAGATCCGCCAGCACGGCGTCCGTGTCAATGTCTTTAACTATTGTCCCAACTGGAAGGACAACCTCCACACCCTTGCCGCCTCTGCCCGTCCGATCACTTCCTTCTCCATGACTCCCCCGTTTCGCGACATGATGTTGATTGAATTTTAAATGAAGAAGTGTTCTGTAGCCCCGGGACGCTTTGATGATAACATCTCCGCCTTTTCCGCCGTCTCCGCCATCGGGTCCCCCCCTGGGAATATTTTTTTCCCTTCTGAAGCTTACACAGCCTCTTCCGCCATCACCAGCCTTGACATAGATTTTTGCTTCGTCGATAAATTTCATGATTTAAAACCAAAAAAGGTGTTAGTTATGAAATCGAACATCCAACTAACACCTTTTCATCTATTCGCTTAATTTTATCAGTTCCAGGTACACAAAGAATAAAGAGGATTATTTATTCTTTTAGCAAGGGTATACACTGACCTTTTTTCTGGTTCTATCTTTCCTTTCAAATTTGACCACTCCGTCAATCTTTGCAAAGATGGTGTAATCCTTTCCCATACCAACATTGTTACCGGGGTGTATTTTCGTTCCTAATTGACGCACAATGATAGAACCGGCAGGAATAGTTTGCCCACCGTATGCTTTAACGCCCCGTCTTTGTCCCTGACTATCTCTTCCGTTACGGGAACTTCCCTGTCCTTTTTTATGTGCCATCTTTATCTATCCTCCGTTACATGGAAATTTCCTTGATTTTCAGTACTGTTAATTTTTGGCGGTGTCCCGTCTTTCTGCGATAACCCTTCCTTCTTTTCATTTTGAACACGGTTATCTTCGGACTTTTCGTTTCGGTAACAATCTCACCGGTAACTTTCGCACCCTCGACAACTGGAGTTCCTACTTTTATATCACCGTCCCTGGAGACCATCAATACATTATCGAATAATACCGTGTCGCCCTTGTTTCCTTCAATTTTTTCAACTTTCAGGAGTTCGCCCTCGGAAACTCTATACTGCTTCCCCCCGGTTTTTATGACTGCGTACATAATTAAATCCTTTTAGAATGAAGTTCGAATCGTCTATTATAAAAATTTATTATCGTTTGTCAATAGTTAATTGCTTGAAAGATGACCAATAATGATTTTAAATTAAAAAATACTGATAGATTTCGATATCAGGCATGAAACAATTTATTGCCCTCCTCAAATCCTGGTTTTAAGATGCCTGATATTTATCTTTACTACAAAATACAATCGATATATTATAATTTCCGATTGAATGATTACAGAAAATATCCGGGACATAAGAGGGCTTTATGATAGACAAAATTACAGATTTTTTCAACCAATATTATTCTCAATTTATGGAGTGGTACAATGGATTAGAACAGGCGTCTCAATATGGTGTTATTGTTGTGTCCTTTCTCGTAATATTTACGGTGATTGTATTTTTCATGTTGTCAATAATAGCGAAAAGATAAAGAAAATTCGGTGTTGTGGCGGCAAAGCGTGAGTTCGAAGAAGAAACATTGAACATTCTGCAAAGGTCTCAAATTCATTAGATGCCTTCATCTTCTATGTCCGGGAAGCTGGGGTCCTCTTTTGATAAAAAAGCCGATATGCCATGATAGCATTCCCCGGATGTAATGAGAGTAACAGCTCTCTCTGTTTCCAATTCGAGGGTCTCCTGTAAGGGCATATCGCCGGTTGACCGAATTACTTCCAAGTGGTATTGTAAGATCTGACCCCCAGCAGGTAACCCCGATAGAACAATTGGATTTTCCTTGATTTTCTAATTTTCACTGGTATATATATGCGATAAAAGAGGAAAGGGCAAAGAGGGATAATATTCAAGTTCACTTCTGATCCGGTTTTCACAACCACAGTGCGCCTATAATCAGGACAAAACACAAAAAAAGGGTGTCGTCGTACGGCTGTCCCTGTTTTTCCAGTATATCCGTAAAAACAAGCAGGATTTTATGTTGTTGAAAGGCACAAGATGAAGGACGAAAACAGGTCCAAAGAACAGATTGTAAACGAACTTGTTGAATTGCGCCAGAAGATTGTTGAACTGGAAGCATCGGAAACCGGGATTGAGGAGGCTGAAGATCTTTACCAGACACTTGCAGAAAAATCCTTCGCCGGCGTCTACGTGGTACAGGACGGCATATTCCAATTCCTCAATTCCAATGCCGCGGCCTATGCCGGCTATACACCGGCGGAGCTGATCGGTAAAACATCTATAAGCATCGTCCACCCCGAAGACAGAGAAACAGCACGGAAGAATGCCGGGAAGATGCTAAAAGGTGAGCGCACTTTTCCCTACAAATTCAGGATCATCACCAAAGATGATTCTACAAGATGGATCATGGAGACAGTCACATCCATCAATTATAATGACAAACCTGCCGTCCTTGGGAACTCCATGGACATAACGGAAAAGATAGCAACCCAGGAGTCCCTCCGTAGATCGGAACAACTATATGCCGACATCATTAACTTTCTTCCCGATGCCACCTTTGTCATTGATCTTGAAGGCAAGGTAGTTGCCTGGAACAGAGCGATTGAGGAGATGAGCGGAGTAAAGGCCAAAGACATGCTGGGCAAGGGAAACTATGAATATGCTATCCCGTTTTATGGTGTTAGAAGGCCCATATTGATTGATCTCGTGTTTAAATCCGACGAAGAAATAGAGAAAAAGTATCACTTTATCAGTAAGGAAAAAGACTGTCTCATTGTCGAAACGGATGTTCCTTTAGTGAAAGGACACAATCTGTTTCTTTGGGGCAAGGCAAGTCCCATATATGATTACCAGGGGAATGTAATTGGTGCCATCGAATCTATCCGCGACCTCACCGACCGCAAGCGGGTGGAGGAGGCGGTGCAACTGAGTGAGGAAAAATACCGTACACTCATTGAATCGACATTAGATCTTGTCTTCATAGTGGACAGGAGGGGAATATATTCTTATGTTAACCCAACGCTTGAAAAGGTTACGGGTTATGCTGCTTCTGAATTAATAGGACGTCCTTTTACATATATTGTTGCCCCTGAACAGGTAAAATCAACTATTAACCGTTTCAAAAAAGGGATTAAAGGTGAAGCTGCTCCGGCCTATGAAGCCGACCTTGTCCACAAAAATGGAGAAAGAATCCCCGTAGAATTCCTGGTGACCACATTATCTGATACGAAGGGGCAACCAACAGGCAGGTTTGGCATCGCCCGTGACATCACCGAACGCAAGCTGGCAGAAGAAGAAAAGCTGGAGTTGGAGACCAAGCTTCATCAGGCCCGGAAGATGGAATCCATCGGCATATTAGCAGGTGGCATCGCCCATGATTTTAACAATCTCCTCATGGGCATGCAGGGAAACGTCTCTCTCATGCTTTTAGGTATCGATCCAGGCCATCCACATTATGAAAAGCTGAAAACCATCGAACAACACGTCCAGAGCGGGGCAGAACTCACAAGCCAGTTACTGGGTTTTGCCAGGGGCGGGAAATACGAAGTCAAGCCAACCGATCTGAACAGTCTTATAAGGAAAACCTCTGAGATCTTGGGTCGCACAAAGAAGGAGGTTACGATTCACGAAAAATATCAGAAAGACATCTGGACGGTGGAAGCGGATCAGGGACAGATGGAACAGGTACTTTTGAACCTTTATCTAAATGCCTCACAGGCCATGCCCGGTGGTGGTGAACTGTATCTTCAGACGGAGAATGTCACAATCGACAAGAAATACACTAAACCGCATAACATTGAACCGGGCAATTATGCGAAGATATCCGTTACAGATACAGGGACAGGCATGGATGAAGCCACAAGGCAAAAGATATTCGATCCATTCTTTACCTCTAAGAAAATGGGAAGTGTCAAGGGTACAGGCCTGGGCCTTGCCTCTGCCTATGGAATCATAAAAAATCACGGCGGCATTATAGATGTCTACAGCGAAAAGGGCGCGGGAAGCACCTTCAACATCTACCTGCCAGCATCTGAAGCGGTGATCGGCGATCAGGAAGCAGAGATCAGAGAGGAAAAGATTCCGACAGGACATGAGACGGTTCTTTTTGTAGATGATGAGGAGATGATTATCGATGTCAGTAAAGAGATGTTGAAGACACTGGGCTACGAGGTATTAACGGCTCGAAACGGAAGAGAAGCAATAGAGGTCTACAAAGAAAACCGGGACAGGATTGACATAGTCATCATGGACATGATCATGCCGGAGATGGGCGGAGGTGAAGCTTACGATCGGCTGAAAGAGATCAACCCGGATATAAAGGTTCTCCTTTCAAGCGGATACAGCATAACTGGTCAGGCTACCGAGATATTGAACCGTGGCTGCAATGGTTTTATCCAGAAGCCATTCAACCTGAAAGACCTGTCTCAGAATATAATAGAGATTCTTGCAAAATAAACAGGGTTGTTTTGCTTACGAATTATGAATGCACTATAAGGTTTTCTTCAATGAATGCTGTGCCCGGACTTTCATGGATATGACCACAGATTACCAGCCTCGGCTGGTGAGTTGAGATGATTTCATGAAGACTCCGGCAGTCTGCATGAAATCTGCCCAGTACTTCGTCCAGGCTTCCCTATGGTGGCGGATGGACAACCAGCACGGGACTTCTTTTTTGCTATTTATGTTATTCTCTGTCTGTTGTAATCTTAAACTTAATTTTTACCCTTTATTAATTCAACAGGAGATCAAATTTGACGGTCGCATTGATAATCTTAGGACTAATTGTTGCCTTGGTCGGTTTAATCGGGTGCATCTTTCCCGTCATCCCGGGGCCTTCTCTCAGTTTTTTATCCTTAATTATTCTCTCCTATGCCAAGGACTGGGAAGTATTCAGTGTTACATTCTTGATTATTATGGGAATCTTAACGATAGTAGTTACCGCTCTGGACTATATAGTTCCCGCCGGCGGGGCAAAAAAATACGGGGCATCAAAATATGGTGTGGGGGGATCGATTATCGGAATGCTCACAGGTTTTTTCTTCTTCCCGCCCCTGGGATTGTTCGTCGGTGCATTTGCGGGAGCATTAGCCGGGGAACTCCTGGCAAGAAAGGGGGGAAAGGAGGCATTGCGAGCCGGCTGGGGTGTATTCGCAGGAATCATGGTGGGCATTGGATTGAAACTGGCCTTTTCCGGAGTCGTACTTTTCTTTTATATTAAAGAATTGTTCTGATTGTATGAGGTGGTGGAACAGAAAATGTAAGTCTTTCAGTTGCTTTTTCTCCTATTGTGCTTTATGGATATAAGCAGTAATGTTTGTTCTGATAGAAATATCGGTTTTTCTTTGATTAAACGAAAATACGGGGGGATCAAAAAATGCGTAAAAACATTTTTCTCAGAAAAAAGTGGTGGGTTATCTGCTTTGTAATTCTGGCACTTTTATTCAGTTGGACAACATGCGGATACTGCGCAAAAATAAAAAGCTTTTCCGCTGATCAGGTATCCATCGACCCGAGCGGTAAGGCGCTTAATGTCGGCAAATTATACATGACTCCTGACAAAATCCGGATGGATATGCAATCTCCGAAAGATGAGGGGAATATGATTATGATTTTCCGAAGAGACCTCAAGGTCCACTGGATGCTCAACCCGAAAGACAAGAAGTACTTCGAGAGGCCGATTAATGAAGAAGAGATGAAGAAGGCCTTGAATCAGAGCGTTAGTCAGCATGAGGAAATTTTGGGTACCGAGACGGTAAACGGCTTCAAGTGCCGTAAAAAGCGTATTGAAACCACCGTATCGTTTATGGGCATCAAGAGAAAAAGCCACTCCACTATATGGGTTTCAAATAAACTGGAAATGCCTATTAGAACAAAAAGCAAAGATGGAGATATCACGGAATTGCGGAATATTAAACCGGGTCGCCAGTCTGCCAGGCTTTTCAAAATCCCTGACGGTTACCAAAAGGTTGCAAGTATCATTGCGCTGTATGGTAATCTTCCGGCAGGTGAAAAAGCCGAGGGCTCAGATAAAGAATCTTTGTTTAAACTTCCAAAGGGTATCAAGTGGCCATTTGGCGATAAAAAAGAAGCTGGTACCGAGTGATACTTAACCCAACGGACAGGTAAACTCAAGTCTCGATCCGGCAACTTCATAAGAAAGACTGCCGGCAGCGGATAGAACGATAGTAAAAAATGAACAATTCTTGATTTTAAGGGAGGATGACAATGTTTGAGAAAATTTTGTATCCGACGGACTTTTCAGATGAGGCCCTGAAGGCCCTGGAATTTATCAAGCAGTTAAAAGGTGCCGGAGCAAGAGAGGTAATTGTTCTCCATGTTATTGACAGAAGAGGCCTCAATGATCTGGCCCGGTTTGCCAAGAAAGATCTCCCGGGAATCATGAAAGATCTGGAGAAAAAAACAAAAGGCGAAATGAGTCATGCAATGAATGAACTGAAAGAAGTTGGTCTTGAAGTCAAATTGAGGATCGAGAAAGGCGGACCATATAACGAAATATTGAAGGTGGCAGATGAGGAAAATGTTTCGCTAATTGTTATTGGGTCTCATGGGAAAGGTAATATTGACAAAATGTTACTGGGATCTGTTTCGTATAAACTGGTAAAAAGCGTTAAAAGACCTATACTTGTCATAAAGAGCTGATTCATAAACACACTATAGGGTTACACCAGTAGATCAGGAAGAAAATCCAAAAAAGATAATTGAAATTTAAACAGTAATTATGAAAGATCAATACGATGTAGTGGTCGGTATCCCCTCATATAACGAGTCGAAGACCATCGGTCATGTAGTCTCGATGGCTGGGCTGGGCCTTGCAAAGTATTTCCCGAATTCAAGATGTATTATTGTTAATTGTGATAACAACAGTCCTGACGATACAAAAGGGGCTTTCTTTGCTGCCAGGGTTCCTTCTGAAATAAAGAAAAAATATATTTCCACATCGGAAGGGGTAAAAGGTAAGGGAAATAATTTCTGGAATCTCTTTCACTTTTGTAAGAAAGCAGGGGCCAGGATTACTATTGTTGTCGATGCAGATATTCGGTCCATCACCCCGGAATGGATAAAATATCTCGGCTATCCTGTCAAAGAAGGATATGATCTGGTTACTCCTCTGTATTCGAGGCATCAATTTGACGGAACCATCACGAATCACTTTTGTTATCCCCTTGTTTTTTCCCTCACAGGCTTTAATATCCGCCAGCCCATCGGAGGAGATTTCGCCTTTTCTCCGGGGTTATGTTCATACTGGCTTGAGCAGTCATGGGATGATATGGTGCGACAGTACGGCATCGATGTTTTTATGTCACTGAATGCACTGTTTGGTGACTTCAAAATCTGTCAGGCGGGATTGGGGACCAAGATCCACAATGCCAGCAATCCTAAACTCGGCAGGATGTTTGAAGAGGTTGTATACACCCTCTTTTCGACTTTAATTAAGTATCGATGTGAATGGCTGGATGCCAGGCTAAAAGAGAGCTCGAATATCTTTTGGCAAACCACTGTCCGAAGAATAGAGTGCTATGGTTCAGAGAAACTGATGGAGACCCAGTCACTCGATATTGATATTCTGAAACTAAAGCAGGACTGTCGTAAGGAGTATAAAAAATATCACAAATTGGTGAACGAGTATTTGAGTCCATATGCCTATAAGAAAATTGACAACATGTTTAACATGGATAATTACGATGTGGACATCATGCTCTGGTCTCAGATGGTTTACGGACTCCTCTTTCTTTTCGATGGAGCTTCAGAAAAGATAAAGGGTGAAATTATTAACGCACTGAAACCTCTCTATTTTGCTCGCAGCCTGACCTTTGACTATCAGACCTGGCGTTATAGTATAGCTTTTGCTGAAGAAGAAGTGGAGAGTGAAGCCATGGCTTTTCTCTCTCAGAAGCCATATTTATTCGGGCTTTATCTGGGAGAAGGAAAGTGCTCTTACAGGGATTAAAAATCAGGAGCTTGAATATCCGATTCTGGTTTAAGTGCCTATGATAATTGCTTCAAGCTTGACACATAACATGATTTTGTCTATGTTGGGTTGCTATGGATTGGTTTCCTTTAACAGCATGATAGTGGTCTGAAAAATGAAAATATCATTACAAGAGAGGAGAACAGGTAAATGGGTAAGAAAATTCTATGGTGTTTGGCTTTACTGTTAACAATGTTTTTTTTAACAAATGTAACGGATACACTCGCAAAGGAGAAAGTTTATATCAACGGCATCGATGCTAATTTCCCTCCATTTGCATATGTAGACAAAAACGGTGTTCCTGATGGATTTGATGTAAAATCTGTAGATTGGATCGCCAAACAAATGGGCTTCAAAGTAATACACAAGCCTATGGATTGGGATGGCATTATCCCAAGTCTGAAGGCAAAGAAGATTGACATGATCGCATCCGGAATGAGCGTAACGGAAAAAAGGCAGAAACAGGTGAATTTTACCATCCCCTATTGGGTTATTGCCCAGGTGCTTGTGACCCCCAAGGATTGCAACAAATCTGTGGATGAACTTTTGTCCAATGGAAATAAAGTTGGTGTCCAGAGAGGAACGTCGGAAGCCAAATGGATGAAAGAAAACCTGATTAAAAAGGGAAAGAATTTCAAGCTCGTCGAATATGATTCAGCCCCCCTCGCCGTTGAGGATGTGCTAAACGGACGTATCGTTGCCGCCGCCATGGACGATGCACCGGCTAAAGATGCAATGCGGAAAAAACCCGTCAAAATTGTCGGAACCTTTGGTATGCCGAATGAAGATTTCGCATATGCCGTCCGCAAGGAGGACAAGGAACTTCTTAAAACTATGAATGAAGGACTGCGCCGTCTGATGGCTTCTCCTTACTGGGATGAGCTAATAAAGAAATATGAACCCTGATACTCTGCTCATTTGAATCATTTTTCCATTACTGGAAGGCATCAGGATACATTCCTGATGCCTTCCAGGTTTTATACAATCGATATGACAGGGGAAATGAAGGCTCCACCGCCTGCAAGGCGCCAGCTCCTGGTTTACTGCTGAAACACGGCTGAAGATTATAAAACCCGAAGCTCGCAATTCGTAAAACGTTATCCGGTTTTCGATTTTCGCTATCCGAAACCCGAATTTAACAAACTGATGTCTTCGCCTGAAGGCGAGGATTTTTTCTCACAGTCCCCGAGAGGGACAATAATATCAGGATGACAGAAGGCTTACTTGCAATCTATGAGGCTTTGCCGTACCTGCTCGAGGGATCACTCGTGACGATGGCACTGGTTTGCGGAGCCCTGGGACTGGGCTTGACCATTGGCATTATCCTGGCTGTTGGTCAGGTTTATGGCAACTCCTATATTCGATATCTGATTGGAATCTACGTATGGTTTTTTCGTGGTGTACCTCTTCTCGTCCTTCTGTTCCTTTTTTACTTTGGACTTTTTTCTTTGCTGGGAATTAATCTTTCTGCTTTCTCTGTAGCTACCATCGTTCTCGGTCTCATCAGTTCTGCCTATCAGTCTCAAATATTTCGGGGAGCCATTTTATCCTTACCTGAAGGACAGCTCAAGGCAGCCAGATCCCTCGGCATGAGTGATGGGAAATCAATCTTATTTATCATTTTGCCACAGGCATTACGGTTGTCTATTCCAGGCTGGTCCAATGAATATTCCATAATTTTAAAAGATTCTGCCGTTGCCTATGCCCTGGGCGTTATGGAGATGATGGCGCGTGCTCATTTTGTTGCTTCGAGGACATACGAGCATTTACCCCTTTATTTTGCAGCCGGATTAATCTTCTTGATTTTAACATACATGGGAACCAAAGCTCTCAGAATGCTGGAAGAAAGAGTGAGAATCCCGGGCTATACTCAATAAGGAAGTTTACCGCCATGACAATGGAAAGCCCTGTTTTAAGGGTTGAAAATATGACAAAAAGATATGACCAGAAAGAGGTTTTGAAAGATGCCTCTTTGTCTGTAAATAAAGGAGAATTAAAAATCCTTATCGGTCCATCCGGCGGGGGAAAAAGTACATTCCTCCAATGTATGAATTTTCTGGTTATACCCGATAAGGGTCGCGTCTGGCTGGATGGGAAAGAGATAATTCGTACCAGGAAGCAAGACCTTTATGCATACCGCCAGAAGGTGGGTATGATATTCCAGGATTTTAACCTGTTTGATCATCTGACCGCTCTTGGAAATGTCAAGATTGGCCTGGTGCGGGTTAAAGGTATGAGCAAAGAAGAAGCACGCTACAAGGCTTTGGCCGAATTAGGGAAAGTAGGTCTCATGGAACATATTTATAAGTATCCGGCTCAGCTTTCAGGAGGGCAAAAACAGCGGGTTTCCATTGCCAGAGCACTGGCCATGGATCCAAAAGTTCTGTTGCTCGATGAACCGACATCGGCCCTCGATCCTGAACTTATCACAGAAGTTCTGGCCGCGATTAAGGATTTGAGAGATAATGGTATGACCATGGTCATGTCCACACATCAGATCGGATTTGCAAGTGAGATGGCAGATGAAGTCGTTTTTTTAGAAAACGGAGTTATTTTGGAGACAGGCTCTCCGGAAAAGATATTTTCTCAGGCAGAATATAAAAGAACCAGAGAATTTTGTTCCACGATTATAGAACTCTACGGGGATACTCGTTAATATGGAAGAATTGTTGTTTATCCAACAGGAAGTATTACCGTTTCTGTTCAAGGGATTGATTGTTAGTATCGAATTGATTATCCCGTCTGCATTGTTTGGCTTCCTTATTGGTATAATTGTCGGTGTTTTGAGGGTTTTTGGAAATCCTTTTGCCATAATGATAGCTAATACGTATGTAGCCATATTCAGAGGATTTCCTCTTGTCATTCAACTCTTTATTTGGTATTTCGGATTGCCTCATCTGGGAATATATCTGAACCCCTTTCTGGCATCTGTTATCGGCTTTTCCCTCTGTAGCGGTGCTTATCAATCTGAATATATTCGGGGAGCACTCCTCTCTATCAAAAAAGGTCAATTGCTGGCAGCCGAGTCTCTTGGTTTCACAAAGGTACAAATGATATTTTCGGTTATCTTTCCTCAGGCATTTCGCCGGGCCCTCCCCGGTTGCGGGAATGAGATTATTTATCTTATAAAGTATTCATCTCTGGCTTATATGATTACCTGTATCGAACTGACCGGTCAGGGGAAAATTATTGCCTCTGAAACTTTCAAGTACACGGAAATCTTCTTTATTATAGGAATTTTTTACCTTGCCTTAACGTCTGCCGCAAGCTGGCTTCTCCACAACCTGGAGAATCGTCTCCGTCTTCCCGGCTTTGATCATTACAGTGTTTGATTAAAAATATGTTAACCTTTTCACCCATCACCCACGAAATTTTAAATCATATTCGGGAAGCCGTCGGCGCGGAATGTGTTATTCAGGATCCGGAAAAGCTGATGGAATTCGGAAAAGATGCGGGTGAATATGTTCATGTTCCCGATCTTGTCGTAGAGGCAACTAATTCAGATCAAGTACAGACGCTGTTACGTTTGGCCAATCAATATCGTTTTCCCGTAACACCTCGAGGTCTCGGCACGGGACTGGCCGGAGGAGCGGTTCCACTGTTCGGGGGGGTGGTATTGTCTTTAGCCAGAATGAATCGTATTGTCTCTGTCGAAAGGAAAAACATGATTGCTGTCGTTGAGCCGGGGGTCATTAACCTGGACCTGAAAAATGCTGTCCTCGATAAAGGGCTTTTTTATCCCCCTGATCCCGCGAGTCTGGATACCTGTTCTATTGGAGGAAATGTCGCGACTAACGCCGGTGGACCCTCTTGCGTGAAATATGGAACCACCAGAGATTACGTGCTCGGTCTGGAAGCAGTTTTACCTTCCGGAGAAATAATCAAAGCGGGTGTACAAACCCGAAAGGGAGTGGTCGGTTACAGCCTGCTTCACTTGCTGATAGGTTCGGAAGGGACCCTGGGGATTATTACAAAGCTGATTCTCAAAATTATCCCCCGTTCAAAATCCTTAATGACACTGGTTGCCTTCTTCCCTCAACTTACTTCAGCCATGGATGCAGTTACCAACGTTTTAATTCGGGGTCATATACCCTGTGCCATAGAATTCCTGGATAAGGAGTGTCTTAATTTGGTAGGGGATCTCCTTCCTTTCGAAGATGCAAAAAATGCAGGGGCTTTTCTGCTGATTGAAACGGATGGCCTTCCAGGAGTAATTGAAAAAGAGATAGAAACCATAGGGGAAATCTGCCTCGAGAGTGGGGCATCTAACGTTCTTTTGGCCCCGGATTCACGTAAGCGAGCTAAAATGTGGGAAATACGAAGAGAAATTGCTTTGCGGATTGAGCACAATTCCCCTCTGTACATTCCTGAAGATGTGGTTGTTCCGATAGAGCGTATTGCAGATTTTGTAGCCTGCCTTCCTGAATTTGAAAGAGAGTATGAAATGAAGATTTATTCCTTCGGTCATGCCGGAGACGGGAATATACATTTGAACATCACCGCGGAAGATAAAGAGTCGAGGAAAAGTGTCGATGATGGAATTCAAAAGATTTTAACACTGGTCCTTTCCATGGGTGGTACTATCTCCGGAGAGCATGGAATAGGAGCGGCCAAGAGGCGCTTTTTGCCATTAGAACTTTCGTCGGAGAGCATCCGCCTGCAAAGGGAGATCAAACGTCTTTTCGATCCACAACTTATACTGAACCCGGGAAAAATTTTCGAGATGGATGAACGCTGACAGTTGGTCGCTCATCGATCCAAAATCATCGATTGATATTTCCAGGAAAGTTTTGTACTGATAAACAAATACAGCTTTTCAAACACAACGAACGATGAAATTCAGTGATACGGAAATTGCAAAGGCATATAAAGGAAAGGCGCTGATTGCCGATCCTATCTACCAGTATATCTGGTTTACTGTCTCATCTTCTGATTTTCCGGAAGAAACAACAGAAAAAGACCTTATTGACTCACCCTGGGTACAGAGACTAAGACGTATACATCAACTCCAAAGTGCCCGATGGGTGTATCCGGCCGCCGAGCATACCCGATTTCAGCACTCCCTGGGAACCCTGCACATGGCAGGTGAGTTTGGCAGGCATCTATATCCGGGCCTTAAGGAAATGTTTCCCCATATTCCGTCCATAAACTTTATTGAGGAACTCCTCAGGGTGGGAGGACTGCTTCACGATGTGGGGCACGGTCCCTATGGACATTTTTTTGATGATAATTTTCTGGACCAATATGATCTCACCCACGAGATCCTGGGACAACAAATTATAGTAAAGAAACTGGGAAGGTTAATTAGAAAAATAAAGAGAAGCCCCACAGGTAATTTTGAAGAAGGGGAATCTCTGGATCCAAATCAAATCGCCTTTCTCATCAAAAAACCGGAAAATGGGGACAGGGGAAAACAGCCCGAATGGATGAAATATTTACAACAGCTTTTTTCAGGCATATATACCGTAGATAACCTTGACTATGTTCAAAGAGATGCCTACACGACGGGATTTTCCATTGACATTGTCGACATCAAAAGACTTTGTTTCTATACTTTTTTTACCAGGGACGGACTTACCCTTCATCAGGCCGGAACTTCGGCCCTAAGCAGATTTTTGAACGCAAGACTCAATCTCTATTCCAATGTCTATTACCACAGGACAACAAGAGCTCTTGATCTTCACCTCCAGGAGATATTCAGAGATACGATGAATATTATCCTGCCTAATGACCCTTCCGATGATTTGGACGAATATCTCGATTGTGATGAATGGAGATTGTATCAAGAGGTGAAAAACTGGGTGAGGGAAAAGGATAGAAGGAAAAAGAGACTGGGAAAAGAATGGGAAAAAATTTATTTGAGACAGGTTAAATGGAAGATGTCTTATTCTGCTGAGCTTTCAGTGGACCAGATTCAAAAAGGTGTCAGGTTTTCGGATGCACAGGATTATGAAAGACAAATAAGAAGGTGCCTTCCCAGGCCTCTGAAAAATATAAAATTTCGCGTCGATCTTGCTACTCAGGACCCGCGACCAATCAACCCAATGGTCGAGGGCAACAAGAGGGTCAACATTTTCAACCCGGCTACAGAATCTACATCTTTGGAACCTCTGAGAGATATTTACCGATTTATTCCTGCCAGAGTAGTCCATTTTAGAGTGTTTTCACTGAGTCATGATCATGATAAAGACTTAACCGTAGCGTCTGAAAAGGTTCTCGGATCGATGGGCGAAGGCATAACCACGAATATTTAAATAAAGGCGGCAGGAGTCAGAATAGAGTGGAGCATTTTCTATGATTACCACTGAAACAACAGATATTGCCCTTTTCGTTAGGACATCAAGGGAAGATATTGTCAACTGGGACAGGCGCAAGATAGTCGATGCCTTGATTTTAGAGACAGATGTGGATGTTAGTACGGCGGATGAGATCAGCAAAGAGGTAGAAAAGCAGATTATTTCATCGGGGATGAGCTTACTTACGGCCCCCCTGATCAGAGAACTTGTCAATGCAAAATTGATTGAAAGGGGGCTGGAAAAGGCTACAACGATGCACGCCCGCCTCGGGTTCCCTTTGTATGATGTGGGGCAGTTAATCCTGTATCATAATAAAGAAAATGCTAATGTTCCCCACAGTCCGGAGGGAACAAATCTGACTCTGGCAGAAGGTGTTAAAAAAGAATACGCCATATTGAATGTTTTTTCAGAGGATGTTGGATATGCTCATATGACAGGAGATATCCATGTCCATAACCTGGGCTATATTGACAGGCCCTATTGTTCGTGTCAGTCCCTTGAATACATTAAAAAGTTTGGCCTGAATCTTCCCAATTCCCTCGCTGCCGCTGCACCGGCAAAACACGCAGAGACACTCGTAGCCCACATGGTCAGATTTGCTGCGGCACTTCAGGGAAATTTCGCCGGGGCAATTGTGTGGGACGCCGTTAATCTTTTTTTTGCCCCTTATCTGCAGGGATTGAGTGACAGGGAAATAAAGCAATGCGCCCAGATGCTGATCTATGAATTTGCCCAGCAGGCTGTGGCCAGGGGGGGGCAAACCATATTTACCGATATAAATCTTTACTGGGAAGTACCAAAACATTTTGAAAATGTTTCTGCCATAGGGCCAGGAGGTAAATATACAGGTAAGACCTATGGTGAATATGTAAAGGATGCCCAGAGATTTGTCCGGGCTATTTTTGATGTATTCAAAGAGGGAGACTCCTCAGGTAAACCCTTTGTCTTTCCCAGACCTAAAGTACACATAACGGAAAAGTTTTTTCAAACACCAGGCTATAAGGATTTTCTTCTTCATGTCTGCGATGTGGCGGGTGAAAAGGGGAACACATATTTCGTTTTCGATCGGGATGATACCTTCAGTATATCAGAGTGCGGTCGCTTGAACTTCAGGTTAGAAAAAGAGGAGTTTGAATATACCAAAACACCCTGGAAAATGAGATATGCAGCTATTCAGAATATCACGATCAATCTCCCAAGGTTGGGGTATAAGGCCGATGGAAATGAGGAGATGTTGTTTTCCCTCATTTCCGATATTATGAAACTTGCGGCAAAGGCTCATTTGCAGAAGAAGGATTTCATAGAAAGACTGCTATCATATGGTGACGAAGGCCCCCTGTCGCTTCTTACTATGAATTGCGATGGAACTTCTTATCTCAGAATGCAGCGGGTCACATACCTAATAGGAATGGTTGGCCTCAATGAACTGGTCAGAATACAAAAAGGATCACACCTTCACGAGTCGGCAGATGCCCAGGAGTTTGGTCTGAAAGTAATCAGTCACATGAGGAATCTGGCTGACCAATTAACAAAAAAACATGGCATAAGGTTTGTCCTGGTACAAACACCTGCCGAGAGCACGGCATATCGCTTTGCACGATTAGACCTGAAACATTTTTCTCCAAAAGCGGGCCACTTTGTAAAAGGGGATATTTCAGAGGGAGAGGTGTATTATACCAATTCGACTCTACTTGATGTGTCATCACCAACCAGTCCTATCGACAGGGTAAGGATTGAAGGCTCCTACCATCCACTCATAGAGGGGGGGGCGGTAACCCATGTGTGGCTTGGTGAGGTGAGGCCGTCAAAGGAGTCTTTAGCTGATTTTGTCGAAAAAGTGTTCAAAGATACAGCCAATTGCCGGCTTACATTTTCTCCGGAGTTCACCACCTGCCTGAACTGCGGCAGAACATCCAGGGGGCTTCACGAACAGTGCGTGTACTGCCAGTCAGAAGATGTAGAGGGAATCTCAAAAATTACGGGATATTTTTCCAGAATATCAAGCTGGAACAAAGGAAAATTAGCCGAGTTAAGGGATAGAAAAAGAAACGGAAAATTTCTTAAGGAGAAATGATCATCAGCCGAAACCCCAACGACCTCCCTGTCTTTATTAAAACAATCATTGATACTTTAACTATTATTCACCCTTCATTTCTTGACATATGGAAGGTCGATTCTTATATTATTTTCAAAACCAGCAGGCAGGACAAGAATGCAAGATATTGAAGACATTATATTAAGGATATTTAAAGAGAGTTGTCATCTAAAAGAGGTTTTTGTTAACGAAAACGTAGTCAGGATTGCAAAGATCGTTGACGTCATTACAGAAGCCTTAAAGGGCGGGAAAAAGATACTGCTGTTCGGAAACGGAGGGAGCGCGGCAGATGCCCAGCATCTGGCAGCAGAATTTGTAAACAGATTCATTATAGAAAGGCCTCCCCTTCCCGCAATTGCGCTCAGCACGGATACCTCGGTAATAACGAGTATCGGTAACGATTATGGTTTTTCAGAAATCTTTGCCAAACAGATAAGAGCGATAGGCCATGCCGGTGATGTGGCATGGGGAATAAGCACCAGCGGTTCCTCGCCCAATGTGATAAAAGCTTTCGAGGCTGCCAAAAAGCTGGACATGGTCACAGTTGCCCTAACCGGAAAAGACGGGGGAGACGCAGAAAAGATAGCAGATTACGCACTCAATGTGCAGTCCAACAGCGTTCCCCGCATTCAGGAGGTTCATATTACGGCGGGACATACAATATGTCAGATGGTGGATTACAAACTTTTCCAAAAACCGGGAGAATAGGGGTTGAGTTTCGAGTTTCGGGTTTAAAGTTAGAAGAAATAGAGGTTATTAAGTTGGTATGGCGAAAAAACACAGCAGGAAGAGGGAGCCTAAAGAGGAAGTCAGTGCATCGTATATAGAGGAGGAATTAACTGAATCCAAAGAAGAACTTGTTGGGGAATTAGAAAAAACCAAAAAGGAAGCTGCGGAGAGTTACGATAAATATTTACGCACATCAGCAGAGTTTGAAAATTACAAAAGGCGCGCCATAAAAGAACGTGCAGATGCTATCAATTATGGAAATGAAAGGTTACTCAAAGACATATTACCGATTGTGGACAGCCTGGAGAGGGCATTAGATCATGCTTACAATTCGGAAGATTTTGACGCATTTGTGGAAGGGCTGAGACTGATATACGATAAGCTTCTCGTTTCCCTGGAAAAACATGGCGTTGAGAGAATATATGCAGCAGGTAAGGATTTTGATCCCAACTTCCACGAAGCCATGTTGCAGGTAGAAACTGAAGAATATGAAAATAACAAAATTGTTGAAGAGCTTGAAAAGGGATATTTGTTAAACGGTCGATTATTAAGGCCCGTTAAGGCAGCCATTTCAAAGAATATATCGAAAGAAAAACAGACATAATAGTATAGACATCAGGAGGTTTAATAAAGATGGGAAAAATAATAGGAATAGATTTAGGGACGACGAATTCGTGTGTCGCCGTAATGGAAGGAGGCGACCCGGTCGTTATAACCAACCAGGAAGGAAGCAGAACCACTCCATCCGTGGTTGCATTTACGGAAAGCGGTGAACGGTTAGTTGGGCAGGTTGCCAAAAGACAGGCGGTTACCAACTCTGAAAACACTGTTTATGCAATAAAACGGCTCATAGGCAGGAAGTATTCTTCCAAAGAGGTTCAGCATGATATCACCATCAGCCCTTTCAAGATTACGGAAGCAGCGAACGGCGATGCACAGGTGACTGTACGGGACAACAACTACAGCACACCGGAGATGTCATCGATGGTTCTGGCAAAGATGAAACAGACTGCCGAGGATTATCTGGGAGAAACGGTGACCGATGCAGTTATTACGGTTCCCGCATATTTCAATGACTCCCAGAGACAGGCAACGAAGGATGCGGGGAAGATTGCAGGGTTGAATGTCCTGAGAATCATTAACGAACCGACAGCGGCATCACTTGCTTATGGTCTTGATAAGAAAGCGGATGAGAAGATTGCAGTCTTTGATCTTGGTGGAGGAACCTTTGATATTTCTGTTCTTGAATTAGGTGATGGTGTCTTCGAGGTTAAGTCCACCAATGGCGATACTCATCTGGGAGGAGAAGATTTCGATCAGAAGTTGATTGATTATATAGCGGATGAATTCAAAAAGGATCAGGGAATTGATCTGAGAAACGACAAAATGGCTCTACAGAGGATTAAAGAAGCGGCTGAAAAGGCAAAAATGGAACTTTCCACCTCCATGGAAACTGACATCAACCTGCCTTTCGTTACGGCTGATGCCTCGGGACCCAAGCACTTGAATATGAAACTTACCAGGGCCAAGCTTGAAATGCTCGTGGAAGATCTTATTGATAAAATTGAAACTCCCTGCAGGATCGCTCTCAAGGATTCCGGGCTGTCACCCAATGATATTAACGAGGTTATTCTCGTCGGGGGAATGACGCGCATGCCCCGTGTACAGCAGAAGGTCAAAGAGATCTTCGGGAAAGAACCCCACAAGGGAGTAAATCCGGATGAAGTGGTTGCTGTTGGGGCAGCCATTCAGGCGGGAGTGTTAGCGGGAGATGTAAAGGATGTTCTTCTCCTGGACGTAACCCCTCTCTCTTTAGGAATTGAAACCCTGGGTGGCGTTTTGACAAAGCTTATTGAAAAGAACACCACTATTCCGACAAAGAAAAGTCAGACATTCTCCACAGCGGCGGATAATCAGCCTGCTGTGAGTATTCATGTGCTTCAGGGTGAACGTCCCATGGCAGTGGACAACAGAACTCTGGGTAGATTTGAATTGTCAGGTATTCCTCCCGCACCGAGGGGGCTCCCTCAGATTGATGTTGCCTTTGATATTGATGCCAATGGTATTGTCCATGTTTCCGCCAAAGACCTCGGCACCGGAAAAGAACAGAGTATCAAGATCACTTCTTCAAGCGGTTTATCTGAAGAAGAAATAAAAAACCTGGTCAAAGAAGCGGAGTCTCACGCAGAAGACGATAAAAAGAAGAGAGATTTGATCGAAGCAAGAAACCAGGCAGACTCTCTTATTTACAGCATTGAGAAAAACATGAAGGAAATGGGAGACAAGATAGATGCTGGAGATAAGTCAAGGATAGAAGAAGCCATCTCTAAACTTAAAAAAGCGGTGGAAGACGACGATACGGGTGCCATCAATACCGCCCAGGAAGAACTGACCCAGGCATCGCATAAACTGGCTGAAGCCATGTATGCCAAGGCGTCCGCACAACAAGAGGGCGCGGGAGCAGGCACCGGGGCCTCTGCAGGTGCAGGAGAGCAACCCGGCGGAGCAGAAAAAAACGAAGATGATGTGGTAGATGCCGACTTTGAAGAGGTAAAATAAATATAAAACGGTTAGCTTAAAGCTCCATTTAGAGTCTCAAGTGTAATGTTTCAAGTTTAGAGATAAAGTAAGGGCGGGTTTTATCCCCGCCCTTTTCTTTTTAGTTTCTGTAAGAGATTTTAGTAACTGGCGATATTCAGATCATAAATAAATATCAAATTTAAAGACACTTAACAAGTACCTAATTTCCTAACGCCCTGGAATTATACTCGTTGATTTCCGGGCATTTTTATGGCAGTTTATTAAGTTACAATATCAATACAGTGCAAAAAAGAAAGTTGCCATCAAAAATGGTTAGTCAAAAATTTATAAGCCTGCGACTTCTTAAAACTATTATCGTTTCCCTTTTCTTCTCCTCTTTGTTCTTTCTGTCTGATCCCTGCTTACTTTATGGTTCGTCTTCTTATTCTCATTCAAAGGATAAACTACCATACGGACTGCGAGACTGTCGTGTCAGATTGCTGGAAGACAGAAGTTATTTCCCTGCCCTCATAAATATGATAGATAATGCAAAACGTGAGATCGTCATGTCGTTTTTTTTGTTCAAGACAAACGGTTACAGGAGCAGTTATTCTGATAAAATCCTTAACCATCTGATTCAGGCGGCCAAAAGAGGTGTTTCGATAAAAGTTCTTCTTGAAACAGGGAAAGACCCTGAGTCAAATGTGAACAAGAATAATAGGGATACGGCAAAGAGGTTGAGAAAAGAGGGTGTTCGTGTCTATTTTGATTCTCCGCACATCACAACTCACACAAAAGTGATGGTGATTGATAGAAGATATACTATTATGGGAAGTCACAATCTTACTAACTCTGCATTGAAATATAATCATGAAATTTCTATTTTTGTTGATTCTCCGGCAGTGGCGGAAGAAACTTTACGCTATATCAATTCGTTATATAAATAAGGATATAACCTTATGATAAACAGATGGCAGAAAATATCAGGCATTTGTAGTCTAACCTTATTATTACTAATTGCCGGGTGTGCCGGCATACCGATTTTTGTAAAAGAAAAACCTCTCATTAGTCCCGATGAGATTCCTCGGGAGGTTCAATTACTATACAGCAGTGCGGAGAGGGCATTTGAGACAAAACGGATGGATGAGGCCCTTGATCTTTACGGAAAAATACTGGAACAGGTTCCAACGGGAGCAGTGGCGGTATTTTCACATATAAGGAGAGGCGAAATATTTGCGGCGAAAGGAGATTACAATAAGACGGTCCTGGAGTTACGTCACATCACCAAAAGGTTTGAAGATGATCCTCTATACAATGAGGCCCGGTTTCAACTTGTACGCTCCTATTCCAAATTGGGAAAATACGATCTATCAGAAAAGCTTGCCGAAGAACTTTTACGGGAGAAAATTCCATCGTATCGTGAGTCCGAGCTACAATCAATCATGGGGGACAATCTGATAGGAAGAGATAATGCCTTTGATGCCCTTTCGAGATATATGAGTGCTCTGAAAGAGAAACCGGACAAGGAGCTTACAAGCTATATAAAAACTAAAGTTGAAGATATTATCGGTCGACGTTTATCCCTCGAACAGCTTGAAACATTGAAGGAGAAATATAGATCCGGCTATCCTTCGGGATATATACTTTATGCCTTGACTCGATCTTGCTACGAAACGAATGATATGACAAAGGCGAAAAAATCTTTAAAAAAATTCCTTACATATTACAGCGGACATCCTTATTATGAGGAGGGCATGAAGCTCCATCAACGGTTTACTGAAATGGAAGTGGTAGATCGCTACGCTGTAGGATGTTTACTGCCCTTAACCGGAAAATTTGCCAACTATGGAAATATGGCGTTAGAATCTATTATCCTGGCCAGCGGTGTGTTTAATCCTGAAAGTAGTACTCCCATAAAGCTGATTGTTAAAGATACGAAAAGTAATCCGGAAACAGCCAGTGAAGCTGTTATTGAATTATTTACGGAGGATAGGGTTATCGGCATCATAGGACCAATGGGCAGCACCACTGCTCTTGAGGCTGCAAAGGAAGCACAGAAATTAGGGCTTCCGATTCTCACGCTCACCCAGAGAGACGGGATAACGGAGGCAGGTGATTACGTTTTCCGAAATTTCCTCACCGCACTTATGCAGATAAAGGCACTGGTAAAATATTCTATCCGGAATCTCGGGATGACCAGTTTCGCTATTCTCTATCCGGAAGATAATTATGGCATTGAAATGATGAATATATTCTGGAACGAAGTGCTGCTTTTGGGTGGAGAAATTCGGGGAGTGGAATCGTACAGCACCAAAAAGACTGATTTCGGAGACGAAATTAAATCGTTGACAGGCCTCAATTTTCAGGAGGGAGAGGGAGAAACAGAAGGGAAAGAACCAAAACCTGTCATTGACTTCGACGCTCTATTTATCCCCGATTCCTATAAAAGAGTATCTATGATCGCACCCCAACTGGCCTTTTATGATGCGACAGGTATTCAACTGCTTGGCACTAATGCCTGGAATTCACCGGAGCTTCTCAAGATGGACACTGAACATCTGGAAGGGTCTATCTTCGTTGACGGTTTCTTCAGCAATAGCTATCTCCCTGCTGTGAGAAGTTTCATTGATCATTTTTATGTCGCCTATGGCAGAGAGCCATCTGATATGGAAGCACTGGCGTATGACGCGGCAAGCATAGTTGCAGGTATTCTTAGAGATAATAATATTGAAGTGAGAGACGATCTCAGGGATAACATGTTACAAATTAAAGATTATCCTGGGATAACGGGAAAAACCTCTTTTCTGAAAGAAGGGGATGTCCAGAAGTCTCTCTATGTTCTCATGGTAAAGAATAATGAGATTATTCAAATCAATTGACGATCGGCACATTGTATATGAGACTTCTTCTTACGAATGATGATGGAATATATGCCAGAGGCTTGAATGCCCTCAATGAGGCACTATCCAGGGATGCAGAATGCTTAATTGTAGCACCTGAAAGAGAACAGAGCGCTGTGGGTCATGCGATCACTCTTGCACGCCCGCTGATGATAAAGAAAGTTAGAAAAAACGGTGATTTTTTCGGGTATGCCGTTGACGGAACACCGGCGGATTGCGTAAAAATCGGGATTAAGGAATTGGTGAACAACCCTATAGATCTGGTTGTATCGGGGATCAATCTTGGGCCAAATGTGGGAATAGATGTGATTTATTCGGGAACGGTATCGGCAGCAACAGAAGCTGCTATTCTGGGCGTTCCATCTCTGGCTGTTTCTCTGGATACCCGGAGCGATAATGCAGACTTCTCCTTTGCGGCGAGGGTTGCCAGGAAACTGGCGTTATTCGTATTGAAGAACCACCTTTTGCTGAAGGGAGTTCCCTTAAATGTAAATATTCCTGCGATACCGGAAGATCAGATAAAAGGTGTTGTTGTTGCCAAACAGGGAAGTGCTCAATTGATAGAAACTTTTGAAAAAAGAGTAGATCCCAGAGAGAATGTATACTACTGGCTGACAGGAGAGACCCTCGTGACTGATATGGGAGAAACAACCGATTCTGATACTGTTGCTCTTAAGAGAGGGCTGATCACTATTACACCGATCCAGTATGATTTGACCAGGTATGATGTGATGGCGGGTTTAACTGAAACAATAAAGGATCTTTTTTAACGTATGAGGAGTACGGGAATATTACTTTTCCTTATCACATAGGATGTGGTGCTGCCTAATATAAGCTCCCTGAGTCTGCCATGACCATACGCTCCCATGACCATTAATTCTACAGAGCCCTCCTGTATAAACCGAAGAATCTCCTGTTCTTCTCTCCCCTCCCTTACGATGAAACTACTTTCAATGTCATACGGCTTGAGGAATGAATCTATTTTCTCGCTCACCCCTGCAACACGAACAGGATCATCGGTAATGAGAAGAATAGACAGGGGCCAGTGCGTTTTACTGGATAGTTCAACAGCCAATTGTAAAGCGTTCTCAGACGGTTTACTTCCATCGTAGGCCAGTCCCATCCTGTTGATTTCCTGATAGTCGATGGGAGTAATCATGACAGGTTTTCCCGATTTGCGAACGACTGCTTCCGAAGTTGAGCCGAGAAGACCAACTCCCGTTAAGGGATAGTGCTCACCTCTCTGGGCCAGAATAATCAAGTCCGTTTTTTTCCCCTCTTCAATGATCGTCTCGTCTATGAGTCCTGTTACTTTTTTCAATTCAGGCCGCAACCCAGCCTTTTCACACCTGCTTTGAAAGTCTTGAAGGATTGATTCAGCTCTTTCATCCAGACCGGTTTCTATAAGTGGAGTAAATTCCTGATAAGGGGACAAATCTATAAAGCCTGATATGTCGTTAAACATAGGCCCCTGAATTATCTTAATGTCCAGGACGCAGAGACCTGTCAGCCGGGCGCCCAGCCTTTTCGTGAAGTAGATTCCGTATTCAAGAGAAGTTTTGCTATAATCAGAACCATCTGTGGGAATTAATATACTTCCGAACATTACAACACCTTTGAATCTAATGAAAATATCTGTTGACAGGTCATCTGTTTTATCATTTTGAGACCTTTGAGAAATGTTCAATTTCGTTCAAGTTCAAGGAAGGCGACAATTTTAACCGCAGGAATACATTGAGTATTTTGAGGATTAAAATTTGAGCCTGACGCCGAAATTGAGCGAAAGGGGGCGTTTTGCAAAGGTCTCATTTTTTTATCGCTATCCCGGCACATATATTGAAGATAAATCTTTCATTGAACATTCTGCGCTTCTGTTTCTTTTACACCAGTTGGAATAAGACATATGAAACGAAAGATATCTTCGCTCTTGTTGACCAGGCAGTGTTTTTCGTTGGCAGGAATAAAAATAGTATCGCCTTCCCTGATGGGGGTTTCCCCGTCTGTATCATCTTTAATGACAGCCTTTCCATTTAAGACAAATACTTCGTGTTCCCAAGGATGAGTATGATACGGGCTCGATGCCCCCGGATTAAGATCAAAAATTCTCATAATGAAATTAGGTGCACCTTCATTGTCACCTATAACAACTCTTTTTTTGACACCCTCCATCAACTCTACGGCTTCTATGTCTTCATAATTGCGGACAATCACAGGAAAACTCCTTTTTTTTGTAAAGTTATCTCATTTTTCGGTTCAAGTCGAGGAAAAAGTAAATAAAGGACAGGAACTTTAAGCTGAAAGTGTTCTTTTTAAAGCGCATGATCATACAGACAAAAAAAAGGGTAGCGGTTTGTTCCGTTACCCTTTTATCTTAAGTCATGGCAGTAGTGAAAATTACTCTTTCAGGCCTATTCTGCAGCCAATCCCCTTCAAGTTGGGTGTGCCGTATTCTTTACCAAGTTTTTCCGTAGAGGTAAGCATATTAAGGTTCGATTTTTCCCATCCATATTGAGATTCCGGTGACTCCTCAGGAAACCACCACCCATGAGATGCATTAATAATCCTGGGATCAACAGTATCAGTCAGATTTGCAACTTGCATAATCTTGCCGTTCCTGGTTTCAATAACTACCTCATCACCATCCTTGATACCATACTTCCCGGCCGTTTCAGGATGAATCTCAACTTTCGGGTGCGGTCTCATCTTCCTTAATTTTTCGACCCACCTGTAAGATGAATGGAGATAATAGCGACTCTTGGAACTCGTTAACAAGAGAGGATATTCAGGATCATCATCTTCCGGAAGACCGCTGAATTCAGGTAAGGGCTTTAATCTGAATTTCTCAGCCGTACTCAACCTTAACTCTACCTTGCCGGTAGGAGTTCGAAATCCCTTTTCTTCGTAAAGTTTGAATCTGTCAGGACCTTTCAAATAACCCTTTTCAACGAACTGGCTGTATGTCAGACCGGCCGGCTTGACAATGTCTTCCAGGAATTCTTCGTAATCGTCATGCCATAATTCCGGTGGACTAACGAGCTTGCCCAGTTCATTCATGATTTTCATATCCGGCCAGCATTCTTCCGGGGGATCAACTACTTTAGGCCGGGCGACGATAAAACCGTGGCCGATACCGTAATGGCCGATGTCGTTAATTTCGAACTGGCTTGCAACAGGCAGAACAATATCTGCCATGGCCGCCGTAGGGGTCATAAACAAATCGGCAATTGCTATGAAATCAAGATTCATGAATGCCTCATAGGTCTGGCGGCTGTCGGCATAAGACAACATAGGATTAGCACACATGGCATAGAATCCCTTAACCGGATAAGGAACACCTTCGAGAATGGCCTTTTTAAAGAACGACGGCGCAATGGTCATCAGTCGGGGAATGATGCGATGATAAGCACTGATCATTTCCTTTCTCTTGTCGGGGATAAGATCGGCACGGACAAACGGTCCCAATCCCATGATCTTCGGGTCATGGGCTGCAACATTTCCACCCGCAACATCAAGATTACCCGTTATCGCCATTAAACAGATAAGTGCTCTTACTGTATCGAAGGTATGGATATTGTGTTCAACCGGATTCCCCCACTGGATAACAGCCGGCTTTGATGTGGCATAAAGTCTTGCCGTCTCTCTGATGAGATCTGCTGGAACCCAGGTTATCCCGGAGACTTTTTCCGGTGTATATTGTTTGACGTGCTCTGCGAGATCCTCAAAACCATAAGTCCATTTTTCAACAAACTCCTTGTCGTACAAGGATTCTTCGATGATGACGTTTAAGAGTGCCAGGGCAAGCGCGTGATCCGTTCCCGGTCTTATTTGAAGCCACTTCTTTGCCTTACCGACCATATCAATCTTTCTCGGATCAATGACAACCAGCTCTGTTCCCTGTTTTAGCTGCTCCAGCAGCAAGCTGCATATTTCCCCCTCTTCATTTGTAGAAGTAATATTGCTTGCCCACAGGATAACCAGTTTGCTTTTTTGATGAAAATCCGCCACAGGATAAAAACCGCAGGTATGGATACCTGTTATCTCACGAGGGGCATGACATACGTCCTGGGATGCGATAACGTTGGGAGAACCGAAAAGGTTGGCGAGACGGATCAGGACAAAGTGTTCCAGGCCTTTGGGCATACCAACACCAAAAGCAACGCCCCTTGCACCGTATTCTTCTTTTATTTTATTCAGGTTCTCAGCTGTGTATTGAAGGGCCTCTTCCCAGGAAATCCTTTCCCATTTCCCTTCGCCTCGTTTTCCTGCTCTTTTCAAAGGATACTTGAGACGATCAGGGTGTGTGAGACGATCGGGTGATGCCACTCCCTTGGGACATATATATCCCTTGTTTAAAAATCCGTCCGGATCTCCTTTGACTTTTACAATTTCATTGTCCTTCACACCAACCAATAAACCACATCCGCCGTGGTCCATTCGCGCGCAGTGGGTTTTCACCCAGCGTATATCATCTCCCATTTAAAACTCTCTCCTTATTTTAATTGAACTACTCCGATGTTGCCAGTTCGTATAATCATTCAATGTACACTAAATCCTCTTTATAAAGACTGTAGATTAAGCATTTGAAACCTGAAAAGGATATTTTGACCTTCCAGTGCAACTAAATTAAAATATTTCCATATGAACAGATAATTACCGAAAATACAACATAGTCACCTTTGTCTGATCCAGACCTTACTGATCCTCCGGTTTCGAGTCAAACCGCCGCCTCGCGGGAAGTTTTTTATCCTTTAACGAGCCCTTTATAAGATTGATGATCTTGTCAGCCTCTAAATATTGGGTATTTATCACCAAGTCGTAATAACAGGAATCATCTATATCAACATGGAAATTCTTTCTTATAAAAGCCTTTCTATCCGATTCTTCTTTAATAATTTGCTGTTTGGCTTTCTCTGTAGAAATATTGAGTTCCTTTGCCAAATTCTGGACTCTGACATCCATTGGAGCTATGAACCGCACTCTTAATGTCTCTTCGGGTGGAAGGACCATATTAGCGCCTCTCCCTAAAATGACCGCACCACCATGTTTTCCTATTGTACCGATAACCCTTGTAAGATGGTGCATATATTCATCTGTCGAGAACCAGCGAACTACTTTCAGGAACTGTATCCAGTTATCGAGAATACTACGTTCCTTTTCATCCAGAGATGAGACAACCTTCTCACTCATACTGGAACTCTGGGCAACTTCCTGGATAATCTGACGGTCGAACAGATCAATTTTTAGCTCTTCTGCAATCCGCCTGGCCAAAGCATGGCCTTCACAGCCAGGCTCTCTCGAAATCGTAATAACCGGTCCTGGTGGTTCTTGTTTTTTCCTTCTCCTGTCAGTCGCTTGCTGCCACTTACGCGCCTGTTCGTCAATCATACGTTCTAAAGTCATTGTGCCTCCTCGCTCTTTTATTTTCCAGCGGGTTCAGATTGGTAAAATCTTTCCCTAAGAACAATCATACGAATTGCTTAACGGCAAATCATTTATTTAATTTTCAAGGCTTTGTCAAGATTAAAGGTATAAATTCTATTGGAAAGTAGCCTGTATATCAAGTGAAAAAAGTGATCTTGACATAAATTGTGCTTTGATAACGAGTGGCTTCACGCCCGGTATTTATCGAGGAATAAATGCCACAGGGTGAGCAGTCGAACCGCAACTATGGCCACTAACAGGCGCGGTATCCAGAGCCAGAGCGGACTGATGCCGAGAGGCAAAAAGAGAGAAGGGTCTTCAATCATTGCATGGTTAATGCCTATGGAAAGGTGCAACTCTTCCAGTTCTTCCTTGGTCAGTTCTCCGTTTCTTACTTCCTCGACAATGACGGCCCCTCCGTAAGCCAAACCGAAAATGACAGCTGTCACCCATAGAACACCGACTCTGTGACTCAGCCCCATGGCTTTCAAAAGAGGTGAAAGAAACCGGACTATATGGTCGACCCACCCAAAGGATTTCATTATTTCCAACATCGTTAAAATAAACATTATAATGAAAAAGATTTTAATGATCAGATTTATTGTAATTATAGCCCAATCTTTCAGCATTGTTGAAAAAGGCTGAGAAGCAGGGGAAGATGGTCCGTCTATTGACATTTGAGCTGTGGGGCTCACATCGAGAAGTTGTGCTACGATCATTATGGTAATGGTGGCGACAACAAGACGGAAAAGAGTGGCTTTCAAGGGATGAATGCCTGATTTTCCCTGTATTACACCCTCCTGTATAAGGTTATGGGCGATGAGGAGAAAAATGGCTATCAGGGTCATTTGTTCTATAGAAAGGGGAAGAACAGCCATAGAGGCAACACCACCGTAAATTCCCGTGAGCATCCCGATAATGAGCGGCAACGCCGCCATAGCCGGCAGTCCGAAAATATCCATAACAGGTTGAACAAGGAAGTTGACCTTTTGAATCAAACCACTCCACGCCAGGAGGGCCGTTAAAAAAGAAATTGGGATAATGATTTTCATCATCCAGATATATCCACGCCACCCCTTATTCACACCTGTCATAATGGCTGTTTTTAATTGATTGCTTTTAATAGTGTTTTTCATGGAAGGGTGTATATCAAACAAAAGGGGAGAATGGCAATGGGAAAGAGAAAGTACGGTACAACCATTTCACAAGGAAAATTACAATGGATATATCCACACATAGAGACATCAGCAGTATGGTATGTTCACTGCTGATCACCAGATCAGCCAAATGACTCCGGCAGTTTTCGTCCTTGTTAAAATACGTTAAACATGTATGTCGTTTTGATTAAAACGCTTATGAGGCCTTGTCAGGATTGGCGGGAGGCAACAAGCCCTTTCCCCGAAGCTTCAATCTTTTTTTGCGGCGCCGTCGTCTTCTATCTATTTCTTTTGCACGTTCCTGTTTTTTATGTTTTGCCATGGACACCTCTTTTTTTATTGTCGTGATGTCTTCCTTTACTTACACACTCTGAGACCTTTGCATAACGTCCCCTTTTGCCCAATTTCTGCGTCAGACTCAAATTTTAATCCTCGAAATATCCAATATATTCCTGTGGTTAAAATCTTCACCTTCCTTGAACTTGAACAAAATTGAACATTCTGCAAAGGTCTCACTCTATGGATGACAGCTTATACACCATTGCGGAAAATTATCAAAGAGATATGTGAATTTTTAAAAAATTATGTTTAGGATGTGAAATGCAGGGTTGTAAAAATTTATAATATCCCGTAATAAAAATATTATTCTCTGTATACTTGTGTCACGGGGTTTTTCTAAAATGTATGATTTGCTTATTGTGGGAGGCGGACCTTCCGGATCATCGGCAGGCAGGTTGGCCGGACAAAAGGGATTAAAGACACTTTTAATCGAAAAAGAAACATTCCCGCGGTATAAACCCTGTGGGGGGGCGCTCTCGGAACAGGCATTATCCTGCCTCGACTTTCCCCTCCCTGAATCCATTCGGGAAAGGGAGGTATTCGGGGTAAGGATGCATTTTAAGGGGACTGTAATAGAAAGTTATAAAAAATCCCGAATGGCAACAATGGTAACGAGGAGTGCCCTGGATAGTTATCTCCTCGAAAAGGGGAAGGAAGCGGGGATAGAGGTAAAAACAGGAGAAAAAGTTCTTGATTATAGGGAAAAGGACTCCTTTGTGGAGATTTACACTAACGAGCAGATTTACAGGGCAAAGTTCGTCATTATCGGAGAAGGTTCTCAGGGAAAACTAAAAAGCAAGATAAGAAAGATAGACGCAAAGGGTGAATATGGTATCTGTATCGTAACAGAAGTGGAAGAAGAGAATGAAAAGATTGACAAATATATGCCCGGAGCTATTGAGATTCATTTTGATGTAATGGATATGGGCTATGGGTGGATATTCCCCCACGAAAATTATTATTCAGTCGGAATTGGTGCATTTGCGAACAAATTGTCCGATCCAAAAAGAGTAATGAGAGAATTTTTGAAGAAAAACGGATTCAATGGCAACTATCGATTAAGGGGGCATACCATTCCTGCAGGTGGTATAAAGCGGAACGTTATTGGTTCACGGGTTGTCCTGATTGGTGACGCGGCAGGATTCGTGGATCCATTCGCCGGAGAAGGGATAGCTTATGCCATCAGGTCGGGGCAGATTGCGGTAGAGGTAATCGCTGAAATCGTACATCAAAATATAGGGCTGGAGAAACTGAGAAATTACGAAAATATCTGTCAGCGTGAATTTGTAAATAATTTTAAATATGCCTTGATAACGGTGAAAATGATGTATCGTTTCCCCGATTTTTTCTTTAAAATCCTGACCGGCAACTATGAAGTATTTGAAAAATTTACTGATATTCCTACTTTAAAAAGGCAATATCGCAGCTACCTTGAATGGCTGGTCCCGAGATTGCCTAAATATCTTCTCTCCATGATGGTTTCTCGTCGCTAAACTCACAAAGAATCCTTATAGCCCCCGGGCAGTCGTTCATATGTCAACTATAACTACAATCCAGGTTGACAATGAAAAAAGGGGGTGGTAATAAGACCATGCCTTAGGGGAAGACCTTAACTTTTGGCAGGTTTCGGCAGACCCCGGAAGTCCAGAGGACGAATCATGTCGACAAAAGATCAGCTTTTATCTTATCTCAAAGAAAAAAAGGGGGCCTGGGTTTCCGGTGAATTATTAAGCAACAAAATGACGATCAGCCGGTCGGCCGTATGGAAACATGTTCGCAAATTAAAGGAAGAGGGTTACCTTATCGAATCCTCTCCGAAAAAAGGTTATTTGTTTCGAAAGTCATCCGACTTGCTTTTGGCGGAAGAAATCCGTGAGGGGCTGGACACAAAACTTTTTGGCAGGGAGAACATAGTTTATCTCAAAGAAACGGACTCTACTAATCTCAGGGCACGCGATTTGGCAGCCGGGGGTGCCCCTGAAGGAACAATCGTCATATCGGAAAAACAATTGTCGGGAAAGGGAAGACGGGGAAGAAGCTGGTTCTCACCTTCAGGAAAAGGGATTTATACATCCTTTATATTAAGACCAGCCATACCGCCAAGTGAAGCACCCGGTATCGTGTTAATGACATCTGTCGCAGTAGCTGAAGCCCTTCTTGCGCAGATACAATTAAAAACTACAATTAAATGGCCGAACGATATTCTTGTTAACAGGAAAAAAATAGCGGGTATCCTCATCGAGATCGGCACAGAAATGGATGTAGTCAATTATGTTGTTGTGGGTCTCGGGCTCAATGTGAACATCCCTTATGAATGTTTTCCTGATGAGATCAGGGAAGAGGCTACATCCGTCCTCATTGAAACGGGGAAAATAATTCCACGAATAAATTTGATTCACGGTTACCTAAAGTGGTTTGAAAAATATTATAATATGTTTAACGAGGGACGGTTTGAAGAAATTGTAAGTCGGTGGAAGAAATTTTCAGATATTATTGGGCGTCGGGTTATGGTCGATCTGTCCGGCAGAACATATATCGGAGAAGTTTCCCATATAGATCAAGACGGTGTATTGGTAATCAAAGACTCAAACGGGGAAACTCACAGGATGTTTTCTGGAGATGTAACGCTTATCCATGATTCTGTTGATTAATGGTCTTTTCGCCCAATCTCTGCGTTATGCTCAAAAAATAATCCTCGGAATATCAACTATATGCCTGCGGTTATTTTTTGCGCATGCCTTGATCTTGAACGAAAATCTTCATAAGTCAACAGAATCATTCATGAATAATCATTCATGAATAGAAAAAAGGAGAATTTTCACTAAATGAACATTGCTATTGTGGGAATATTTTTTACAGGACTGATTTTTATCGGCATTCTCAGTATGAAAAAGATCAAGACCACTTCAAGCTATTTCGTGGCGGATCGAAATGGCAGCACCGTGGCTATAACGGGTTCTCTTCTGGCCACTATAATTGGCGGTTCAAGCACTATAGGTATTGCCGGCTTGGGATATTCGAAAGGGCTTGTTGGCGCATGGTGGATGCTCGTAGGAGCAATCGGTTTGTTGATTCTCTCTTGCTGGCTTGCCAAAAAGGTTAGAAATTATGCTGTCTTTACCCTCCCCGAGATCCTGGAAAGGCAATATGGAGGGAATACGATAAAAATAATAGCTTCAATCGTGATTGCAACGGCATGGCTCGGAATCATTGCTGGACAAATTATTGCAGCAGGAAAGATTTTATCCGTTTTATGGCCGGGACAATTAGATCTGTTAATGATCACGGCAACCTCAGTTTTTATTCTTTACACCGTCCTTGGGGGTCAATATTCCATACTAAAGACCGATCTTATCCAGTCCATTATCATTCTTGCGGGATTGCTCATATGCCTGATCCTCAGCATATCCGCAGCAGGCGGACTGACAACAATGGCCGGACAACTCCCCGAATCTTATCTCTCTTTTCCCGTTTCCTCCGCTTTTGGCTGGACTGACCTCCTGACATTTCTTCTGTTTGTAGGTGCGGCCTATCTTGTAGGCCCCGATATCTATTCCAGGATATTCTGTTCCAAAAGCCCCGACATTGCTAAAAAATCAACCATGCTGGCAGCAATTGCAATGATTCCCATAGCTTTTTCCATTACCTTGATAGGAATAACAGCACGGGTAATGCTTCCGGGGATTCCGCCGGAAAGTGCTCTGCCCGCCCTTGTTATGAATGCAATTCCCGTCGGACTTAACGGATTGGTAATAGCAGCTCTTCTGGCGGCAGTAATGTCTTCGGCAGATACATGCCTTTTGACGACAAGTACCATTATTGCAGCGGATATCATCAATCCCGTTTTTAAATCAACAATCAATGAAAAAACTCTTCTTATGATAACGAGAATCGGAGTAATCATAATAGGAATCATTTCACTTCTGATTGCCTTAAAATTAAAAGGCATCATTGCTTCGCTGCTTTTAGGATATACGGTATACACGAGCGGTCTGGTGATTCCTGTTCTTCTTGGATTTTACGCAAAGAGCTTGAAATTGAATGCCGTCGGTGTTATAGCAGCCATCGCAGGGGGTGGTGGAATGGGACTGTTTTTAAAATTATCAGGACACAACAATCTTGCACTCCTTACTCTTCCTGTTTCCGCTTTTCTCCTTTTTGCGGGAAGTTATTCCGCACACTTTCTGAAAGGTAAAGAGTCTGCCAGCTGATCTGCCGGGGAAATTATGCGAGCACAGACTTTTCCAAAATAATATGAGGAAAGATTTTACATTATGAATTGCGATTGGGTTTGGGTTGACAATCAGAAAAAACTGGAAAGCGCCAGAAGTGATATACAAAACTCTCCCTTTACTGGTGTCGACACGGAGTATGATTCCTTCAGATATTTTAGAGAGAAACTCTGTCTCATTCAAATAGTCGGTGGATCAAAAACATACCTTTTTGATCCGTTTGAAGACCTTGACATTTCTTTTTTAGGAACTGTTTTTTCCGATTCTGAAACTCTGAAGATTATACATGCCGGAGACAATGACATACGAATTTTAAACAGAGATTACGGCTTCGTGTTTAAGAATATCTTCGACACACACAGGGCAGCCTCAATTCTGGGCTGTAATCATCTTTCTCTTTCGAATGTTGTTAACAACTATTTGGGAGTAACATTGAATAAATCAAAAAAGATGCAGAGATCACAATGGGAAACGAGACCCCTCACAGATGAACAGTTGCATTATGCGGTCCAGGATACCAGTTACCTGCTGGAGCTATACCGCACGCTTAAAGATATGTTAAAAATAAATGGGCTGGAAGAAAAGGCATATGAAGCTTTCGTTATAGTTGAGGCTGCACGATGGAGTGCAAAAACCCTTGATCCCAATGGATACATGAAAATCAATGGATGCCAGGACTTGAACGAACATCAGAAAAAATGTTTAAAAGCTCTCTGTCGCTGGCGTTTCGAAAAAGCAAGAGAAACTAATAAGGCTCGTTTTATGATTCTGTCTGACCAGAACTTGATCGATCTCTCAAGAGAAAAAATCGACACCATTACCTCTCTCAATGAGACAGGGGTACTTTCCCCTCGAAAAATCAGAAATTTCGGTCCGGAAATTATTAAAACGTTAGATAAGGATCTTCTTAACTTTTAGATCTCTTTTTCGGTTTTCACCATAACCCATACAATATTCTGCCCCACAGAATCTCTGAGGGGCAGTGTTTAACCCTGATATTTTTTCCTTTACTCTAAAATTAACAGAACCGTATCCTCTTCTACTTGGTCATCCTGTTTCACCTTGATTTCTTTCACGACCCCTGATGAATCGGCATAAATGGGGTTTTGCATCTTCATTGCTTCTATATTTAAAAGCTCCTCATCTTCATTTACCTGGTCACCAACCTGAACGTAAATTTCAAGAATCTTTCCTGATATTGGAGACATCACTTCTACACTCACTTTATTTACCTCCCCTAAATTTATCTTTGTGAAAACATTAAAATAAAACTATAAAAAAGTTTAGCATAATTATTATCTTACTTCAAAAGCATACTCAGGAACAATCCCGCCGCAGTAGCCGTTCCAATTGTACCCGCCACATTCGGTCCCATCGCATGCATAAGAATAAAATTTTTCTTGTCTTCTTCTCTTGCTACCACCTGGGCCACACGTGCGGCCATGGGTACGGCCGACACACCTGCTGCACCGATCAGGGGATTTATCTTATCCTTTAAAAACAGGTTCATAAACTTGGCTAAAAGAAGACCTGCAGCCGTACTGAAGCAAAAGGCAAACAATCCAAGAAAAAAGATATATAGAGAGCCCGGTTTCAAAAAGACCTGTGCGGGCATGGTAGCACCGATGCACAGGCCCAGGAATATCGTTACAATATTAATTAACTCGTTTTGAGCAGTTTTGGATAGACGCTCCACAACACCGCACTCCCTGAACAGATTGCCCACCATAAACATCCCGACAAGTGGCGCGGAAGCAGGAACGAGAAGGCAGATGATTACTGTTGCCAACAGGGGAAAGCCTATTTTTTCCAGATTACTGACCTTCCGTAATCTTGGCATCCTGATTTTTCGCTCCTCTTTCGTCGTTAACAACCTCATAATGGGTGGCTGGATTATCGGCACCAGGGCCATATACGAATAAGCGGCGACTGCTGTTGCGCCGAGAAGATGAGGAGCAAGTTGCGAAGTTAAAAATATCGTTGTAGGTCCGTCGGCCCCCCCTATGATTCCTATAGAGGCAGCTTCATTTAGGTTAAATCCCAGCAAGAGGGAACCAAAGAAAGTCGCATAAACTCCGAATTGTGCCGCCGCACCGAGAAGCAGCGTTTTTGGGTTGGCTATTACCGGCCCAAAATCGGTCATAGCACCTATACCCATAAAGATGAGCGGAGGTAAGATATCCCACCTGTCAATGGCAAAATGATAGAATACCCATAGTAAATGTCCTTCTTTCATGAGATCAGTAAGGGGAAGGTTGACCACCAGGATTCCAAAACCGATAGGCACCAGAAGCAATGGTTCATACTGCTTTGTTATGCCAAGTGTAATGAGGATAATCCCAATCATCCACATCAGGATATTGCCCAATGTTAAATGGTAAAAACCCATCTTTGAAACCAACTGATAAAAAAGACCGGCATCCATTATTCTCTACCTTGCGGATTGATTTTTTGACTTGGATTATTTTCTCTATGTTTAAGGAGCAACAATATTTTTATTCCTTTCCCTTGCTTTGCTTCACTATCTTCTCGATTTGATGGGTGATTTTCGAAAAAAGATTGATAGAGAGCTGCAAGACAATCAGACAGCCAAAAACTCCGCCAAATCCAACGAAAAACACCTCAAACGCTTTTCCCCATGGAATGGATTCCATGTCACTTCCTCTTAACTTTTAATTTCTTGCAATAAAGCAATTTATCATTTCGTAAAAATTAACGCACAGAGATACCATATTTTCTTTCCAAATCATACAGAAAAATCCTGATATTTTATATTGTAGATTACAGAGAAAAACAGAGAATGCCTGTATCAATCATGACAAGAATGCATAAGACACAAAATTCCCGTCATGACTTAAGCTGATATCAACTAACGCCTTATTGCCCTTGATGGACACCATTGGAGATCCTAAACCATGAGGACCTTTAAGGCGAAGGATATCAATATCTTCAACATTTTGTTTAAGATGTGAAGAAATTCTTCTTTTTGCCAATCTCCTTACCACTAAGGATGCAGCGTCCGGTGAATAACGAATCTCCTCTCCCTGCATCTTCCTGATTTTCTGTACCCCACAGACGACTGAATTAATCTCTTCTGATCTACCTGCGATTCCTACACAATGGATGTAACCGTTACCTGCAAAAATTCTGACAAACACAGGACCATGAGGTGTTTCAACCACTCCCGACATAAAAGATCTGTTTTCCTTTACGATTTTCTCCGACGTATTCAGTCTTACTTCATATCTCCGGGGTGCAGCGGTTACATCGGCATTTGCTTTGCAAATTGCCTTATATCCCGTCTCTTTTCCTGCCCACAGGCTCCAGAGAAGGAAATCCGGCTCACTGCAATTCAAAATCTGTTGTCTCTCACATTCACTGAAAACCCGATCAATGAAGCGCGTATCCCGGCTTTTTCCCCTCGCTTGAGGATCGGTCAAATCCACAATATCGTTGCCTATCAAAATAATCTTTCTCCATTCGGGCCAGCTCTTTTACAATCTGTTCCGCACAGTCTCTTTGCGCTTTCAGGCCCTTACTCTCGGTATAAGGTTTAAATGTTTCTACTTTCATGGTGAAAAGTTCACCAAACCGGGGAATGTTACTGTATGTATCCTGTCCATCACCACGCAGGTAGATGCACATAACATGGCAATCGGAATTACTATTTATCAAACGGCCGACTCCATAGGAAAAGTTTTCTGTATCGACCCGGCCTGTCCGGGAACGTCTGCCCTCCGGGAAAATGAGTAAGCTCTCCCCTTTTTCCAGGAGATAAGTACACTTGTCCATGGTGGATTTCATCTTCTTTCGATTTCCGCCGCGACTTACGGGAATACACTTTGCCAGGTAACAGATAACTGCCAGAAAAATATTGCTCTGAAAATTTGCACTCTCCGGAAGGTTCCAGGGAAGTATCCTGTAATTAAGCATATAACGATGCAGGGGCGCCATGGCATAAGCCAGAACCACTGAATCTATCATGGTCAGGTGATTGGGGCATATCATCCAGGAACCCCTGTGTTTCACAAGCAGGTCTCTGACCGTTTTCCTCGTTTTGTTCAGGTCTCTTACCCTGTACCTCATAAGCTTTATCGCAAGAAACACAAGGGGACCAACAACGAAAACCAACAGGCTTCCCATGATGAACTGCAGGGACAGGAGATATTTTGTTGTCCTTTTCATGGATTGCCTTAATTCAGCTTATTCAGTATGACATCCACAGCATCCCCGATGGTCCTGATCTGATCGGCATCATCATCATCGATTTCAATATCAAATACATCTTCACACTTGATGATCACGTCTACCAGACGTGCGGAATTGACCTTGAGGTCATCAAGTATATGGGTATCTTTTGTCGCGTTTTCCAGCAAAGCCGGATCTTTTACATAGGGTTTGAGGATATTAACCATCTCTTGAAAAATTTGTTTTTCGTCCATTCTTTTTCTCCTTAATTAAAATAGTTTAAAGTTCCATGTTTAAAGTTTAAAGTTCCGGATCTTTCAAATCCATCGAACAATCCCAAGTTTTTGGTTAACGACCCATGATTCGACATTATGTGGCCTTCGCAGAAGGTCTCTCGGGGGTGAACCACCCACAACTTGAAACTCGTAACTTGAAACTGATTTCATCCTTCCCACTTTTTGAAAATCAAACAGCTGTTCACATCCCCAAAACCGAAACAGGCCTTGGCAATGATTTTCAAGTCAGTGTATTCCATGACTTTGTGAGGAATCTTGTCCGCAAACACCTCAATTTCAGGATGTAAATCATCACAATTAATCGATGGGTGCAAGAACCCTTTATATAACTGCAAGACAACGGCAACACTTTCAATTGCTCCAGCTGCTCCCAGGCAGTGACCGATCATCGATTTGGTAGAGTTTATATACGGAAAGTCCTGAGGATCTCTATTGAGAGCTCGCGACCAGTTGTTTACCTCAGATGGATCGGCAAACGTTGCCGTCAGGTGACCGTTGATTGCATCGATCTCATCAGGGGTAGTATCTGCATCAACCAAAGCGCTTCTTATACAGCGTTGCACACCATCCGGATTCGGCGCCGTCATGGAACCACCGTTGCGCTGACCGCCGCTATTAACATACCCTCCAAGTATTTCCGCATAAATCCTCGCACCCCTGGACAGTGCCGTTTCCAATTCCTCAAGGACCAGAACCGCTCCCCCCGCACCGGGCACAAAACCGTTTGCCGAGGCGCTCATCGGGCGGGAGCCTTTTTCCGGGTGATCGTTGAACTTGCGTGCAATAACACGCATGGAATCAAATCCGGCCCAAATATAAGGAGATGCCCCTTCAGACCCTCCTGCCAGCATCCGCTTTGCCAGTCCCGTTCGTATCCTCCACATTGCATCTACAATGGCCTCTGTCCCGGTGCTGCAGGCGGCGGAGTTCGATGTTACCTGGTTCCCTAAAGCCAGCAAGCCTCCTACACGGGCGCTTGTTCCGCTGTTCATGACCTGCTCGACAATCCTGCTTCCCATACGGCGCGTCCTGCCTTCATTGACCATGGGAACGACTCTTTCCGCAATCGTATCCATGCCACCGACCCCACAGCCAAGGATCGCACCCGTGTCCCAGTTTACCTGACCGTCATCATCACCAGATAATGCAAATCCCGCATCACGCCACGCATCGACGGCAGACACGGATATATATCCGATATTATCGTTCAGGGAGAGTAGCTTTTCGTGGTCGAAATAGCTCTTGCGAATCTCATCAAAATTCTCCGGCATGCCACCAATCTGGCAGGAAAACTTTAGTTCCTTCAGTCTGGGAAAGAATCGGATTCCTGACCGGCCCTCGCGCAGGGCCTGTTCAAAATTGTTCAACCCGTGTCCGTTCGGCGCCACAACGCCCATTCCTGTTATAACAACTCTATTTTTCATTAAAATCAACTCCCCTGCCGGTCAGTATACCGTAACAGACAAATTCTCCATTTTCCCTTTCCATACTGACCTTCGTTTTTAAATTTCCTCTGCGAAGATAGATTTTTTTACCCTTAATAATAACCCTTTCTCCCGGGCTTACGATACCGTTAAACTCGCAATCATCAACCATGGTGAAAAGGGTAACTAATCGCTTAATTCGATCTGATGATAAACCTTGATGCATGAGCTGATATATACCGAAGGCAACAACGCCTGTCTGGGCCATTGTTTCAATTAAAATAACTCCGGGTGTAATCGGCTGGCCGGGGAAATGTCCCTTATAGAAGTACTCATCGTCCCGGAAGCGGTATGTTCCGATAATATGATCCTCATCCATTTCCAGTATGTCATCGATAAAACGGAACGGTTGCTGTTGAGGAACCAGAAGAAGCACATCTTCAATAGTTTTTTTATCAGCCTCCATAAAGCCCCCCGTTAACGTGAATGACACCTCCCGTAATGTAGTTGCCCCGGCTGGCAAGAAAGGCCACAACATCGGCCACTTCTTCAGGATGCCCCATCCGTCCCAGGGGAATATTCTCAAGAATCTTTTGCTGTACGTCATCTGGAAGACTCTTCGTCATAGCCGTATCAATAAATCCCGGGGCTACCGAATTGACGAGAATGTTCCGCCCCCATAATTCCTTGGCAAGAGATTTGGTAAAAGCATCGAGAGCCGCCTTTTCCATAGTGTATGGGATCTGTCCGCCGTTGCCGGTATGTCCTACCACACTGGAAATATTGATGATCCTGCCGCTGTCCCTGCGGAGCATGAAAAGACGCAATATCCGTTTGGTCAGGTACCAGGTACCGCGCAGCATTGTCCGCTGTGAGTCAAATTCGCCGATTTTCATCGAATTAATATCGCTGTTAATCGATATTCCGGCATTGTTGACCAACACATCCACGCAGCCTGCTATACTCTTGATAGACTTTGCCATTTCTTCCACTTCATCCACATCGGCCAGATCCGCTTTCAGAAGAAATCCGTCTTCTATTTGAGACAGGACATCCTTCGCCTGATCCTCACTTCTTCGATAATGAATACCTATTTTAAATCCTTCAGCGGAAAGGGCTTTGCAACACGCAGCGCCTATTCCTGTTCCACCGCCGGTAACAATGGCAACAGGTTTTAATTCTGAATTTTGAATTTTGAATTTTGAATTATTCATATGTCTCTCTTTATAATTCCCCCCTTGGAATTGGGTGACATCTTCGGATAATCGGGATAGACAATTCCCTTGAAGATTCCCGTACGGGCCTTTTGAATGGTCATTATCATTTCATCATCCACGAATACTTTGCCATCCCCTATGACAATACTTGAACCTGAATCCTTAAGATGAGAAAACCGCCTGACATCAATTTCATAACGGACCGTTTGATTATAGGGTCGTATCTGTCCATTGAAGGAAATTTCCTCGCATCCCAATGCCCTGCCGCCGCCTAATCCTCCCTTCCAGGTGCAGTAAAAACCCAACAATTGCCAAATTGCGTCCACGCAAAGGCAACCCGGCTGTACGGGATCTCCCGGCATGTGGCACTGAAAATACCATGCGTCCATCCTTATATCCTGCTCGGCGATAATAGACCCCTTCCTGCCGTCACTCTTTATTGAAAGGATGCGATCCGCCATGAGGAAGGGGGGTGCGGGTAAACGGGCATCGAAACCTTCAGGCGCATCATCAACCAATCGTCCGTAAGCAAAAGCAATCAGGTCGTTCAGTTCAAAACTTTCTTTTTTCATAAATTCAGAGTATTTCACTGTTTCCTCACATCCGGTTTTTAACTTGAAACTCGAAACTTTCATTCCAGGATCTTCAGCATCGTTCGGACCCACGTAAGCCCCGAACCAACCATGATTAATGCTATATGGTCTCCCGGTCGAAGTCTGTCCCAATTCTGACTCAGGACACACGGAGCGCTTGAGCATCCCGTATTGCCGTAATCCACAACATTGTACCAGTGATCTTCTTCAGATACATCGCACCTCTCGCATACAGTCTTCAGCATTCCCAAATTTGCCTGATGCCCCACAAACTTGAACCGGCCTGAGTTTATGGGAAAATCTTCCTGTAACTTCCTGAGCGATTCTGTCGTTTTACGGATGGCAAAACCCTGAACGGCGCTTCCATTTTGCCTGAAGTGTCCCAGTCGGGGAACACAAACCTTGTCCCACGACAACGGATTTGAATCACAAAAAAACGCCTCAAATACCATTTTTGAAGAAACGGAAGCGGACACAACGGCGGCGCTGCTTCCATCACCAAACAGCGGTACCGACCTCCGGTCGGAATAGTCTATCGTACGGGTGAGGTTTTCCGGATTCACGACCAGGATATAAGGTGGAAGTGTTTCAGGCTTCATATCGGACAAAAACTTGAGATCCATGCCAAAGCTGGAACATGCAGAATTAAGATCGAAACAGGGAACATCAATCCCCAGTTCCGCCGCCACGGTGGACGCTTCAGCCGGGGTAACGTAATCCGGCGCCGAACTTCCTGATACAACCATTCCCACATCTTCAGGCTTCAGCGCGGCGCGCTTCAGGGCCAGACGTGCTGCAAGAGCCCCCGTTTGCGCATTCGTGTACAGACTCGCCTCAAATGCTGCCCGCGTATCCTGATTTTTTGTCGTTTTTATATAATCCAGGGGCAGGCTCGTGCGGCGGGTACGGATACCCACACGCTCCAGAATCCACTCCTCGCTGCTTCCTATATCCAGTTCTTCCAAAAACCGGTTGGTAATTACATTTTCCGGGTGGAAATGGCCCACCCCATGAAGATACAGCATTTTTTATACTAACTCCCGTCCTATAATCATATCCTGAACTTCTCTTACCCCTTCATATATGTCGATAATATGAGCATCCCGTGCCAGCTTGGAGATCTCATATTCCGACATGAAACCGTAACCGCCATGGAGATGAAGACCCTCTTTGGTACAGAAAAGGGCCGCTTCCGCCGCAGTATTTTTCGCCAGAGAGGCATAAATCCCTCTGTCTTCGGCCTGTTCCTGAACTTTGAATGCCGCCTTCATCAGAGCCAGATCGGCCAGTTCCACTTTTTTCCACATCTTGACCAGTGTGTCTCTCGCTACGGGCATATCACAAATCCTCTGCCCGAACTGCTTGCGCTCCTTCGTATATTCTAAAGTTACATCGAAGGCCCTCTTAGCCAGACCGACGCCGATTGCCGCAACCATGGGTCTTGCATAATCAAGCACCTCAATGGCATATTTGAAACCGAGTCTCCTGTTACCTATGATCTGGTGATCTTCGATAACTACGTCCTCAAACTTTACCGTTGCCGTATTCGACAGGCGCTGTCCGAGTTTGTCTTCCGGTTTGCCCGTTATTACCGTACCTCCTCCGGGCACGGTGATCTCCCTGGCATCGAAAGGCTGAGAAGTAACTATTCCATTATGAATAGAATCCGAGGGGATAATTACACAGGCCACCATAAGGCTACCCGGTTTTCCCACCTTGCAAAAGACGGTAAATTGGGAGGCGTATGAAGCATTGGTAATAAAACACTTTTCCCCGTTTAAAATATACTTTCCATCATCTCTTTTTTTAATAAATGTAGTCATGGCCAGGTTATCAGAACCTGCACCCGGTTCCGTCAGACAGAAAGATGAAATTATGGGGGCTTCAACAAAGGGACGGAGAAAGGCCTCTTTTTGTTCCTCCGTTCCATTCTGTGCAATGACGACATTGGCAAGATCGTTACACATGGCCGATGTTGAAACTCCTGAGTCGCCATAGGACAGTTCTCTAACGATCAACGCGCTGGATACTATATCTATTTCGTATCCCTTTACAGATTCCGGAATGCTCAAGTTTAACAAACCGATCTCCCAGGCCTTATCTATTATATGCTGTGGAAAAGCATGTTCCTGTTCCAACCTCATAACATCTGGCAGTATTTCGCCTTTGACAAACTTTCGAACCGTATCCACATACATCTGCTGACTATCAGTCAGGTTGAAATCCATAATTATTCTCCCTTTGTGATTCGTTTAAACCCGAATCGATTTCATAGACGATTTTTTTCAAACAGCCGGCTTGCTGCCGAAAGGGTGGTAATGGACAGGCATGGCACACCTGCAGTTTTGAAGAATTCCCTGAGGGGGCGGCTCGGTCCTATTTCAACAATCGAGTTTGCCACGGAAGCCATGGCTTCCATATTTTGTCTCCACTGGACCGTGCTGCTTAATTGAGATGCCAGTTGATCAATAATTTCACTGCAATGGTCTGAATAAAAACGACCGGTGAAATTTGAGGTAACTTTTTCTGCGTTTTTCGGTGTCAACTTCAAGATGAGAGCCCGTAAGGCCTCTTTAAAAGCTTCCATCACGGCATTCATAAAACGGCTGTGGAAGGGTGCGCTTACGTTGAGAGGTACGAAACGAAATGATTGCTTTCCGCTGAAAGCTTCCTCAAGACGATCCTTCGCTTCGGGCATTGCACTCGATTTACCGCTTATAACGACCTGATTGGCAGAGTTGTCATTCGCCAAATCAATTGGCAGTTCACTTAATGTCTGTCGGACCATGTTTAAGTCCAGATCATCTGATATAACAGCCGCCATCCCTCCCATTCCCGCGGGTGTTGCTTCCTGCATGAGTTGGCCGCGAATACTCACGACTTTCAGGGCTTCGGAAAAAGGTAAAACACCGGCAGCAACCAGGGCGGTGTATTCGCCCAGGCTATGGCCACCAAAATATTGAGGGGTAAAATTATATAGGGAATGGAGTCCACGCAGCATGGCAATTTCCGTTGCAAGAATACATGGTTGGGCATATTTTGTCAGATTCAGTCTTTCGTCCTCTCCAAAACACATAGTCGCAACATCCCAACCCAGGATGTCGGATGCTTCATGATATGTGTCTCTGCTCACGGGAATATTCTCATAAAAGTCCTTCCCCATGCCGGGACGTTGAGCCCCCTGTCCGGGAAAGGCAACAGCTATAATCGATCCATTCATTATGGACAGTCTCTCCTTGTTTTCGATTCATTAAGTACAATATTACGGCTTTCATTCTCTTTGCATGATTCATGCCAGCAACAATTACCCAGTTGTTTCTATGCCTAACATGCCGATATTACTGAGCATATGGAACATTATCTGCTCATGGTTTGTCATGTGAATAGCGTTGCAAGGTGTGTAATTTCCTTCGCAGCCGGAAGGATACTACGCAACATTCAAGTTAAGCCTGGGGATGGGGAATTTGGAAGCATGAAACGAATTGAAGATTTTTATGTTTTTTGATAGTGTACAATCCTGTTTTTTAAGGTGTTGCAAAATCTATTGAAATAATAATATATGAAATGCTTCTTTTTCTTGAACAGAATAAAGTGGTAAGAAAAAAATAACTCAGTGGAGTTCCCCGCCCCATCACAATCCCCGAACGGGACAATAAAGTATGGAAACTTTTGTAGCAGCAACGATTAGCCTGACCATATCGACGGCTCTTATCATCAAAGGAAAGAAAAATCCTCTTTATCTTTCCTTTGCTGTTTTATGTTTCGCCTTATTTTCTCAGAAAATAGGCATTTTTTTGTATGGGATTTTGCATACCGATTATTGGAAAGCTGTATATTACCTGGGTATCCTTTCTATACCACCCCTTGCCATTACATTCAGTCGTTATTTGCTGCACCACCACACGTTCTTATCCAGACGAGACACTATCTTGACAGGTTTTGTAAGTCTTCTGATTGTTGCAGCCCTTTTTACCCCTTTATTCCGATGGCATTACCTTAATATCTTATTGTACATATATTGCGGTCTTGTCCTGATTTACTGTTTCACAGCCCTTATCCGCCAAATTATGGAAGAGCCTCCGGGTGCTGAAAAAAAAAGGCTGGTCTATGTGGCAAGTGCCTGTATCGTGGCCGCTGTCTTCAGCCTTTCCGATGTATTGAATAGCTATGGATTACCTCCACTGTCCGACATAGCCCTTGTCGCTCTCATCTACTTCCTCTTCATTATTATCACCCACACGGATATTCCGGAATTGTATGAAATCATGCTGAGGACTATCCTGATTTTTTTCGTTATATTGTTTGCGACCGCTGTAATTTACGTAGTTACCGATTTGTTTGATGAGAGGCAAAAGCTTTCGTTTACAAGTGTCTTTATGGCATCCTTCCTCATCGTAATCCTGATAGACCCTCTCAAAATGATTTTGAGAAAAACTTTCAGTTATTTCTTTTTTGATAAAAAAGACCTTTCAGCTTCTCTTTATTCGATTGACGACGAGTTGGAGAAAAAGAATTTTGCCCTTCTCGAAGAGACGGCAACGGGCCTTGCCCATGAGATACGAAACCCCCTTGGTTCTATAAAAGGTGCAGCCGAGTACCTTAAAGAAGTGGATACGACGGAAAACCCCAAACTTCTTGACATCATTATAGAAGAAACAGACAGACTGAATACCGTCGTATCTCAATTCCTGAATTATGCAAAACCTTACGTAATGAATGCGGAAAAACAGGACATAAACAATATCATCAAGAAGGTTATCTCCCTGATTAAAGCTACAAATCTTCCGGAGAATATTACAATCGAAGAAAATCTTGACCCTGATTTGCCGGATGTTAAGATGGATGGGGAACAAATGATCCAGGTTATTCTGAACATGGCATTGAACGGAATAGATGCCATGCACGATGGCGGCACTTTAAGTTTTGCAACATCAAGGATAAAAAATGACGGGGGGAAAAGAGTGGAAATTACCGTTCGTGACACAGGTCGTGGGATCAATAAAGAAGACTTGAAAACGATTTTCAAGCCTTTTTTTACAACGAAGAAAAAAGGTACCGGCCTTGGTCTCCCAATATGTCAAAGGATCGTCAAAAACCATGGTGGTCATATTTATGTAGAATCGACTCCCGGCAAGGGAACGGCATTTTTTGTAAGGCTTTGACTGCGTCATATGCTCAATTGACTTGACAGCAGCTATAACCCATAATAGTTATCTATTTTAAAGGGTATAAAGGGAGAGGGAGCATTTTTGACTTTCAACGAAACCATCAAACTTTAAACCTGAAACTTGAAACTTAGATTATTATGAAGAAGATTTTAGTAGTTGATGACGAATCAAATATGCTCCTCGTTTTAGAGGCTATGCTCAAAAAAGAGGGCTATCAGGTCGCTACGGCATCTGATGGACTTGAAGCTCTTGATGTTCTGCGTGATGATGACGATGTGGCCGTTGTCGTCACCGATCTGAAAATGCCGAACCTCGATGGCCTTGGTCTTTTGGCCGAGGTAGTCAAGAATTATCCTTCCATACCTGTCATCATAATTACCGCACACGGTACAGTAGAAACAGCGGTGGGAGCCCTGAAAAAGGGAGCATTTGACTATATTACCAAGCCATTTGAACAGGAGGACCTGAAAAGCATCACACATAAGGCCTTTAAGACCCGGATTTTAAGCGAAGACGAATTGGTCCTGGCTCCTGAGGAAATAGATCATTATAATATCATAGGCACCAGCCAAGAGATGTTGAAGATATATGATATTATAAGAAAAGTAGCACCTACGATGACTACCATACTCATTACGGGAGAGACAGGTACGGGAAAGGAGCTCATTGCCAACGCAATTCATAGAAACAGTCCTCGCAAGGATAATCCCTTTATAAAAATCAACTGTGCTGCCATTGCGGAAAACCTGCTGGAAAGTGAGCTTTTCGGATATGAAAAGGGGGCTTTTACCGGCGCTATCAACAGAAAACCGGGGAGATTTGAACTGGCCCATAAGGGCACCCTTTTTCTCGATGAAGTAGGAGAACTGCCAAAAGATATGCAGGTAAAGCTGCTCCGTGTTATCCAGGATCAGGAATTTGAAAGGGTAGGTGGTCTCCGCACCATCAAGGTCGATGTCAGGCTAATTACGGCAACAAACAGAGATCTCTTCAGGGATGTAAAAGAAAAAAGGTTCCGGGAGGATTTATATTACAGGTTAAATGTGTTGCCCATCCATATTCCATCGTTACGAGAAAGAAAAAAAGATATTCCCGTATTGACCGATTTTTTTATTGATAAATTCAATAAAAAACTGTCTCGGAATATAGAAAATGTTGAACCGGGTATCAGGCAGGCTATCAGCAACCATGCTTGGCCCGGAAATATAAGGGAATTGGAGAATCTGCTTGAAAGGCTTGTATTGCTGTCCCAGGATGACACATTGAGGATGGAGGATCTTCCTTCAGAAATTCAGTTTCCTCATCAAGTACTACCGGCTGCTGATTCAAGCAAACCGGGAAAATCTTTTAAAGATATCATTAAAAGCAGAACAGCGGAAATTGAAAAGCAGATGATCGCCAGAGTCCTGGATGAATGTGAGGGCAATGTAAGCAAAGCGGCCTCGCAATTAGGTCTCAGCAGAAAAGGCCTTCAACTGAAGATGATTAAATATGACCTGCGGAAATAACGGGTAAAGGACAGGTGAAGGGAAAAGAGGTCAAAGCTCAAAGGTAAAAGCAAAAAAACAACTTTGACAAGTTCGTAAAAAGTCAGAGTTTTTGCCGTTTTGTCATTCCCGACCTGATCTGGAATCTATAACTGCGTGTAATTACTGGATTCCCGCTTTCGCGGGAATGACAGATTAGCGAGTTTTTACGAATTTAACAACTTTAAACTTTGAACTCTTTACTCTTTACCCTTCGCCCTTATAAATCTAAAAGAGGTTAAGAAAAAAATGGCTCACAGAATAGAAGTCGGGTTCAAACAGAGTATAAGAGATGTTCTCGGAGAAAAAACAAGAAGAAAAATAATAGAGCATCTTGGCATCAATGTTGATGAAGTCAAAACGATTGAAGTCTATACCATAGATGGAGATTTGACCGATAACGATTTAGGGAAAATCGCAAGCGGCCCCTTTTCAAACCCCGTTACACAAAAATACGTCATAAACAGAGGGCTGGCTGACGATTTTGACTGGTTGATTGAAGTGGGTTTCAGGCCGGGAGTAACGGATAACGTAGGAAAGACGGCCAGAGAGGCCGTTGAGCTACTTTTGGATGAGAGGGTAAAAGAAGGCATCGGTGTTTATACGTCAAGACAGTACGTCATCAGGGGGAAACTCGGTAACGAGGATGCCGGACGGATTGCTTCAGGGCTTCTGGCTAACGAACTCATTCAGCATTATGAAATTATAGATGGAAAGGATTGGAATCCCTCGGTGGGAATCCAGCCCTATGTGCCCCGTGTGATCATCGAAGACGATCCCCGAACGGAAGAAATTGATCTTAATGTAACCAATGAAGAACTTCAGGAAATCAGCAATACCCGAGTCCTCGCCCTGACCATTGATGAAATGAAAGTTATCCGGAATTATTTGAAAAACGAATCCATTTTGAAGGAAAGAGAGAGAGTTGGATTAGGTAATAAAATCACGGATGTCGAGCTGGAATCCCTTGCCCAGACCTGGTCTGAACACTGTAAACACAAGATATTTAACAGTGTTATCAACTACGAGGACGAGGAAGGGGAAAAGATGGTTGTCGACTCCCTTTTCAGCACTTACATCAAGGGATCTACAAAGGAAATCAGGGAAAGTCTCGAGGCGGACGACTGGTGTCTTTCCGTATTTGTTGACAATGCGGGTGTTATTCAATTTAACGACGACTATAATCTCGTCTTTAAGGTGGAAACTCATAATTCTCCGTCAGCCCTCGATCCATACGGTGGTGCCCTGACCGGAATAGTCGGGGTCAACCGGGACCCATTCGGAACGGGAATAGGGTCGAAACTGATCCTTAATACAAATGTCTTTTGTTTTGCTTCTCCATTTTATTCGAAACCCCTTCCTGAAAGAATACTTCATCCCAGACGGATATATGAAGGCGTGAGAGAGGGAGTAGAGCACGGCGGAAACAAAAGCGGAATTCCCACCGTTAATGGATGCCTCGTCTTTGACGAAAGATATCTGGGAAAACCCCTGGTCTATTGCGGAACGGGTGGCATCATGCCTTCCCGTATCCTCGGAAAGCCCACCCATACAAAAGAGATCATTCCCGGCGACTTAATTGTCATGACGGGAGGAAGAATCGGGAAAGACGGGATTCATGGAGCCACCTTTTCTTCGGAAGAACTTCATGAAGGCTCACCCGTCACGGCCGTGCAGATCGGTGACCCCATTACCCAGAAAAAAATGACCGATTTCCTCCTCATCGCAAGGGACAGGGGACTCTACAGGGCTATCACCGACAATGGCGCCGGAGGCCTTTCTTCGTCCGTTGGAGAGATGGCCACATTATGCGGTGGTTGCCGGATGGATCTCAGCAAGGCGCCTTTAAAATATGCCGGTCTCAACCCCTGGGAGATTCTTATTTCAGAGGCCCAGGAAAGAATGAGCCTTGCAGTGGACCCCGAAAAGATAGATGTATTTCTTGATCTTGCGAAGGAAATGGATGTAGAAGCCACCGTTCTCGGCACTTTTACTGACTCGGGAAAATTCCATATCCTTTATGGTAACAGGACTGTTGCATATCTCGATATGAAATTCCTTCATGATGGGCTTCCCCGTATGCGATTAAACGCGAAGTGGATACCTCCCCGACATGAAGAACCGGATTTTCCTCAACCTGATGATATGGGCCACGCCATGAAAGAGATGCTCCCTCGTTTAAATATTTGCAGTAAAGAATCCGTTGTCAGGCAGTACGACCACGAGGTGCAGGGAGGAAGCGTGATCAAACCCCTCGTGGGAATCGCGAATGACGGTCCCAGTGACGCCGCGGTGATCAGGCCCATATTGGACTCCTTTGAAGGAGTTATTATCGCCAACGGTATCTGCCCTCGCTACAGCGATATCGACACATACCACATGGCCGCCTGCGCTATAGACGAAGCGGTCCGGAACACCATAGCAGTCGGTGGATCCCTCGAAAGAATGGCCGGTATCGATAATTTCTGCTGGTGTGATCCCATAGAATCGGAAAAAACGCCGGACGGTCAGTATAAACTGGCGCAGCTCGTCCGGGCAAACCAGGCACTCTACGATTATACAAAAATTTACGGGGTACCATGTATATCGGGGAAAGACAGCATGAAAAACGATTACATCATAGGGGATACCAAGATTTCGATTCCTCCGACACTTCTGTTTTCCACGATGGGAAAGATAGAGGATGTAAGGAAGGCCGTTACCATGGATGCGAAAAAGGAGGAAGATCTTGTGTATGTCCTGGGTGAAACCTATGAAGAACTGGGCGGTTCTGAGTGGTTTGCCATGCACGGCTACATTGGAAACAATGTACCCAAAGTCAATGCCAAAAAGGCAAAAACCCTTTACGATGCGTTGAGCAGGGCAATAAAAGAAGGCCTGGTAGCCTCATGTCATGACTGTTCCGACGGAGGTCTCGGTGTGGCCCTTGCCGAAACGGCTTTCTCCGGCGGACTCGGAATGACCATAGACCTCTCCGTCGTCCCTTCCGTGGAAGTCGAGAGAGATGATTATCTTCTCTTTTCCGAATCCCAGAGCAGATTTGTGGTCACCATTTCACCGGAAGTGAAGGAGGAATTCGAAGAAATCATGGAAGGCAACATTATCCGTGAAGTTGGCAGCGTAACTCCCGGTGACACCCTTACCATTGTCGGCATCCATGGCAATACTATTATCGAAGAAGATATTAATGAACTGAAGGGGGTGTGGCAAAAGCCACTTAACTTTTAAACTTTGACCTTTTCTTTTGCCTTTGAAAACGTAGGGCAGGGCTTTAGCCCTGCGTAACGCACAATGCAAGGCTAAAGCCTTGCCCTACATGAAAAACAGTAATTTATCACGAAAATCCGAAAATGGCATAAATACTGGAGAACAATTTAAGATGACAAAAAAAGTAAGATCGATTGTTATTACCGGAAACGGAACGAACTGCGAAATGGAAATGGCCCATGCTTGTCGACTCGCCGGCTCCGATGAAGTGGATATCGTTCACATCAGCGAACTGCTTTTTGGAGAAAAACGACTGGACGATTATCATTTTCTCAATCTTCCCGGGGGGTTCCTGGACGGGGATGACCTGGGAGGTGCAACGGCGGGGGCAAACAGGATAATCCATGCGAAAATCAAGAACAATGGTGAAAGGCTTTATGATCAATTTATAAAATTTATCAACGACGGAAAGCTTATCCTCGGTGTGTGCAACGGTTTCCAGCTCATGATCAAGCTGGGATTGCTTCCCGCATTCGATGGAAATCATGCATCACAGCCTGTTACCCTGACATTTAACGATTCAGGAAAATTTGAAGATCGATGGGCTTACCTTAAGATAAACGATAACTCCCCCTGTATATTTACACATGGTCTAAAAGGGATCTATCTACCCGTAAGGCACGGTGAAGGAAAAATTATTACGGAAAACGATACCGTATTGAAAAGATTGCATGCGAATAATCAGTTGGTGATGCAGTACTGTGATGAAGATTATAAAGAATCGGTGATGGACTATCCGGCGAATCCAAACGGTTCTGAAGATGCCATAGCCGGAATCTGTGACGAGACAGGGAGGCTCTTCGGTCTGATGCCCCACCCTGAGGCCTATCTTCACTACACCAACCATCCACGCTGGACGAGGGAAAAACTACCCGAAGAGGGAATGGGACTTTTTATTTTCAGAAATGCCATCGACTTCATCAGGGCTGAAGATTTATAATGTCAATAGCAGTTGGGGGTCACAGCCTGGGGTCAGGCTTTTACTGTTAACCAAGAAATACAACCCATCATAATTACTTCATTTTTGACCATTCTTTCACTGCAACTTGGGCTACATTTTTAAAACGATTTGCCTGAATCATATAAAGAATTGCCAGAATTCC
>CAZGAK010000005.1:0-18908 GCA_964523565.1 uncultured Syntrophaceae bacterium
TTTGTAAATTATTTTAAATAGTTATTGGATTTAGACTTTTTACGAAGGCATCAAATTTGATGGTTGTCAGGATTTGTCCAATGCTGTCGTGGAGTTCCTGAGCAATGCGTTTTCTTTCATTTTCCTGGGTTGTTAATAACTGGGAAGAAAGAAACCGGAGTTGATTTTCCGACTCATGCAGTGCATCCTCCGCCCGTTTTCGGTCGGTGATGTCACGCGTAACCCCCAGAATTCCCACAGATCGGCCTTCTGAATCTCGGAGGAATGTCATTTTGACCTCAACCCTGACTGTGGAGCCATCTTTACAAATATGCTCAAGCTCCAGTGCCCGCGATCGTGACAGGTCCTTTTGCGACTTGCTTTCCATATTCAGCTCTTCCGCAAGGGCTTTATTAGCGATATCTAAAGAGGCCGGAGTTAAGACCATCTCCACCGTCTGTCCCATAACTTCTTCAACACCGTAGCCCAGCAGGTGTGTAACGGAAGGACTGACGTAGGTATACCGAAGGTTCATATCTACGGTCCAGATTATATCTGATACATTATCAGCAATAAGACGGTACTTTCTCTCGCTTTCTTGTAGCGCCCTGTCCATACGCTTGTGCTCGGTAATATCTAAAAATGATGCTACGCTCCTTTTTATTCCGGAAATCATGGCCACGGTAAGAAAGATATCCTTCATATTACCGTGTCTATCAATGAACGTGAACTCATAGTTCCTTGGAGCAGCATTGGGATCAAGTCTTCTCAGATAATGATACTCTTTTATTTTCTCCAAGTCATCTTCTCCGGTAAATTCCGTCCAACTTATCTTACCTTCCACCTCTTCTTTGGAATAGCCGGACAGTTTCTCAAATTCCTCGTTTGCCAGAGAGATTATCGTATCTTCCTCGAGGATTGCTGTTGCAGTACCGGTCGTTTCAAAGACGGTTCGATACTTGTTTTCAGATTCCTGCAGCATCCTCTCCGCCTTCCCGCGATCTTCTATCTCTTCCATCAATTGCTTGTTTTTCATTAAGAGTTCGGCAGTGCGCTCTTTTACGCGCTGTTCCAGTATGAGATGATACTTCTGTAAAGCCTCTTCCATCCGCTTTCGCTCGGTGATGTCCCGTCCCACCGATTGATACTCGATGAATTCTCCTTTGTTATTAAATATCGCTCTATTAATCCATTGCTGCCAGCCGATCTCACCATCAGGAAGAGTGACCCGATGTTCAGAAGTGGCAACAGGGTTTTCTTGAGTAATCAATGACAGACTCTTTTCTACCACTACACGATCTTCTTCCGGAATCAGGGACATAAAACTGCGGCCGATCAATTCCTCTCTTTTTTTCCCAAAATAGCGGCAGTAAGAATCATTTACGAAGGTAAGTATCCCTCCTGGCATAAAACGGCAGATAGTTTCGGTCTGATCTTCGATGATGTGACGATAACGCGCCTCGCTCTTCTTCAGCGCATCTTCTGCCAGTTTTCGCGCGGTGATATCCAGTGTAACTTCAATCCCACCTATCACATTGCCATTGGAGTCTCGAATTGGAGAACCCTTTAAGGCCCAGGCCCTTCCGTCCGGTGTTGTCTTCTCCACTTCCTGATACTGACCCGTCATCATGGCTTTCAAGACCGGACAGTCCGGACAGGGGTCAGTGCGCTGTGCCCATATCTCATAACAATGGCGCCCCACAAGTTCCTCAAGTGTCAAATCTACTGATTCAAATGCCGCATGATTTGCCCATAGTACCACCATCTCTGTGTTTTGGTGTATTACGTGTTCCATCAAGCTGTTTAGAATAGTCTCCTTTGAAATAGCAAAAAAGTCTTTCGCTTCCTTGCGCCTGACTTCTAAAGCTTCCATTTCAGCGAACCGCTGGCGCAATGCAACCAGTTCATTTATGAGTTGCTCTATGGTTTTTTCTTCATCTTTCACTTTTTTGCCTCCAAAATGATGAAAAATCATTTTCGGTCATTAATGTCCGGTTAGATTCTTTATTCTTAATATCTATGTTAAAACAAAAAATCTAATCACGAAAGGCCAAAGATTACGAAAACACGAAAAGATTAAGCATTCGTAACAGGTTTTCACAAAACATTTGGATTGCGGCTGCGGCTTTGCCACCTTTTTACCGCCTTAGAAAAATTGCATAGATAAAAAGATCATCTTCAAAGATCCTCGGGTCATGCCGGTATTGAGGGGAAGGAAATCCTTTATTTTCTCCTACCCTTATGTTAACGTTCACGCAAGTTCTTGTTATTATATTGAGACCTTTGCATAACGTTCCCTTTTGCCCAATTTCTGCGTCAGGCTCAAATTTTAATCCTCGAAATATCTAATATATTCCTGTGGTTAAAATTTTCGCCTTCCTTGAACTTGAACAAAATTGAACATTCTGCAAAGATCTCATATTAAAAAAGGATGGATAAAATGAGGTTAAAAAACGGATATCTTCTGGCAATCGTTCTTTTTGTGGCAATATATTTAAGCGGCTGTGCCTTTATAACTATGCCCCTTTTCCCTTCGACTCAGGCACTTCAGGAACGTGTCCTTGAGGGAGAGGGAAAAGACAAAATACTGCTCCTCGATATTTCCGGTGTCATTTCAGAGAAGAAGAGATCCGGGTTACCGTTTCAACAGGAAACAACCATGATAGAAGATATCAAAGAGGCACTGAACAAGGCGGAACGTGATGTCGCAATTAAAGGCCTCATTTTACGGATCAACTCTCCCGGAGGTACAATTACAGGAAGCGATATCCTTTATCATGAACTGACACAATTCAAGAAAAGAAAGGGAATCAGGATAATTGCATGCCTCATGGATATTGGCGCTTCAGGGGGATACTATGTGGCAAACGCAGCGGATGAAATTATCGCTCACCCCACGACTATTACGGGAAGTATTGGTGTTATTGCATTGAAATTCAACGTAAAAGGTCTCCTGGATCTTGTAGGAATTGAAGAAGAAACGATCAAATCAGGGAAAATGAAAGATTTATGGTCTCCTTTTCGTCCTAGCACTGAAAAAGAACGGAAAATCATGCAGGTGATAATTGATAAATTTCACAGCCGGTTTGTGGGCGTGATCGAAGAAGGGCGGAAGGATCTTACAAGAAAGGAAATAGAGGCCCTGGCCGATGGACGTATATATTCGGCAGATCAGGCCCTTGAGGCAAAACTTATCGACCGAACAGGTTATATGGATGACGCTTTCGACAGCATGAAAAAATCCCTTGGCATTACTGAGGCCACAATCATTGCATACGAGCGGCCGGGGACCTACAGAGGAACGATCTACTCCGGATCAGTTCCTCCGGCTCCACGTATACTTAATTTCATTGCGACAAATGACAACGGTTTGCTTTCATCGCCGGGTGTACAGTTTATGTACTTATGGATGCCTTAAACGAGACCTAAACATTATTCGTGGATCGTGTTTCGCTTATCGCTTGACGATATCCGGTACCTGATACCCGATACACGAACCACGATACCCTATCTATACCGGCAAATCATACCTGAAGTTACCACCCCAGCTCCAGTACATTGAACGGAAAAAATCTAAATCTTCTTTCAGAATTACCGGTTTACTCCGCAATGTTTCACCCATCTTAAAAGTAAAGCCAGTGAAAAACGCCTCAACCTTGTACCAGGACAGAAGGTCATAGTGGCTTATCTCTTCCACCTCCTCATCCTTCCAATATGAAACATTATCTATACCTACTTCGTTCACTTCAAAAAAATCTTCTAACTGGTCACCCCATTTTACTGTTGAACCGTTTCCCCATATTGTTTCTTGATGTGACATATGATCCTCCTTGTTTTCATATTCCCACATTTCTTTCCTTACCCACATGTAAGCATCAACCATGCCAGTACTGTCAGTCAGCGATACAAAGCCTTAACGTGTTGTATATACTGCTTATCTTAATATCAACAGTCCCTGCACATCAAACAATAACCGGGTTTTCTCATGCTCTACATTGTGTAAAGAGATTCACAGTGAGAAACAAATTACGCAGGATAAGATTGACGACTTTGCAAAAAGTCGAAATTTCTGTCGTTTTGTCATTCCCGACATGATCGTTCGACTGAGCGTTCGACTGAGCTCACGCCGAAGTCTCACGTCGAAGTCGGGAATCCATAACTGCGTGTAATTACTGGATTCCCGCTTTCGCGGGAATGACAAATTGGCAAGTTTATGACTTTTTACGATATTATCAGGATTGAAAAGAACAAAAGAATTTGTTACAGAGTCAAGAAGGCAGTAATGAATTATCAGGGAGGAGCCCGATGTTTAACAAACGAAACGTCTCAAGAGTTCTTGTGCTTCTTTTCTTTCTTTTTATGTCATGCAAAGCCCCGCCACCCTCTGTGATAAAAGATTCACTTGATACGGGAAATCTACATTTCGAGAAAGGCCATTATGACAAGGCAATCACCTCCTACAGTATGGTCACTACCACTCTCGGAAATTCGACCGATCCGAACCTGGCAACAGCCTACTATAATCGCGGCCTTGCTTATTTTATGAAACATGACTATAACAAAGCTATCGAAGATTTCAGTCTGGTGATTGCAATAAATCCACGAGATGATCGGGCATATCGCAACCGGGGAACCGCCCGGGTACGTGAGAAACACCATGACGAGGCGATCGAAGATTTCAACATGGCCATAAAGATAAACCCCCTCGATTTAAATTCGCACTACTCCCTGGGAATGATTTACTTCAGGAAACAACAATGCGGCAAAACTGTTGAAATATTAAGCAGGGCTATTGCTTTAAACCCGAATTTTGCCAAAGCATACAACGGCCGCGGGCAGGCTTATATGAGATCGGGAAATATGGAAAAGGCAATCTCCGACTTTCAAAAGGCCTGTAAAATGGGAGAAAATTGCGGGTGCATCATGTTAGAGTTGATTTCGAAAAAAGAGGAATGACAGGCATAAAAAACTAATAAATAATTGTTTGACTTCGAATGGCAAAAAATATCATATGAGAGTGTATACTTAAAAATTATTATCGACGATATCCAACTATTTATGCTTCAACACAGGGGAAAGGCGATGGAAGTATCTATGTCAGAAGATTTTAAGATCTATCTTCAACCGACCAGATTTATTAACAGTGACTCTCCGGAGATAATTGAATTTGCAAGATCATCTGCGGAAGGCGCAAAGACTGAAATCGAAAAGGCTGTGAAGATATTCTATGCTGTACGGGACCAGATTATTTATGATCCGTATCATATCGATATCTCGCCGGACAAATTCAGGGCCAGTGTCGTTTTAGCCAAGAGATCCGGCTTCTGCGTGGAAAAGGCTATTCTTCTTGCGGCAATGGCGCGCGTCCTCGGAATTCCCAGCCGCCTCAGATTCGCTGATGTCCTCAACCACCTGACCACCGAACGGCTCAGAAAAATGATGAATACAGATCTCTTCATCTTCCATGGATACACGGAAATGTTCTTGAATAAAAAATGGGTGAAAGTAACGCCCACCTTTAATATTTCCCTGTGCGAAAAATCGGGTGTTCGTCCCATTGAATTCGACGGCATTCATGATTCCATATTCCATGAATTTGACAAAAAAAGAAATAAACACATGGAATACGTCCGAGACCGCGGCCATTTCGCGGACCTGCCGTATGAAAAAATTATAGCCGCATACAGGAAACACTACCCCATGTATTTCAAAGAAGCCGGGTCCGCATCAACCGATAATTTTGAAAAGGAAGCCTTGGAAGAAAGAATCTATGATTGAAGATTCCCGGTCAAGCCGGGAGTGACATAATGTAAATCCGATTATCATCCTCGGGCTTGACCCGGGGACCTGTGAAACCGGACATTAATTGATAGAAGCCAAACTATAGAAAATAGAATCTGTGCCGACATAAGACAGGATAACAGAATCATCGGGAGTCCAAAAATGGATGATAAATCGCCATTATATAACAGCAGGATAATAAAGACTTATTTGGAATATCTGGGTAAATATTATCCTGATATCGACGTTGACTCTATTCTCAAGTATGCGGAAATGACAAGGCATGAGGTTGAAGACCCGGCTCACTGGTTCAGCCAGCGCCAGACTGATCGTTTTCATGAAGCATTAGCTCTGAAGACGGACAATCCTCATATCGCCAGAGATGCGGGACGTTATACTGCATCTGCTGAGGCATATGGCACAATTAAGACATACATCCTGGGGCTTCTGACCCCGGCAACAGCATACGGTATTTTAGAAAAGATTGCCTCAACTCTGTCCCGTCATATGACCTTCAAGACAAGAAAGCTTGGACATAATAAGGTGGAGGTTCTCTCTATCCAAAAACCGGGTGTGCATGAGAAGCCTTACCAATGCGAGAATCGGATGGGAATGCTGGAATCTATGGCAGAACCTTACACGAAAAAATACGCCACCATCGAACACGATAAATGCGTACATAGGGGCGGGGATTGCTGCCGCTATATCATCACCTGGGAAAAAACCGCTTCTCTCATCTGGAAACGTGTAAGGAACATTTCCCTATTATTCGGTCTCTTTGCCTCTATACCTTCATTTTTTATACTACCACACGTAACGTGGGTAATTTTTATTACATTATATGTTTTCTTTGTTATGGCGCTGTCACTTTATTCCGGACATATTGAGAAAATGGAATTAACTAAAACCATTGAAACCCAGGGTGATATAGCCCGGGATCTTATCGATGAAACAAATATGCGGTACAGCGACGCATTGCTCATTCAGGAACTTGGCCGGGCGACCTCGACAATTCTGGATATCGATTCATTGAGTAACACAGTAATGGGTATTATGGAGAAGCGCCTGGATTTTGATCGAGGGATAATAATGCTGGCCAACAGTGAGAAGTCCCGTCTCCTCTATACAGCCGGCTATGGTTACGATAAGCAGCAAGAAGAACTTTTACAAAGAACCGGGTTTCATCTTGACAAACCTGAATCCATGGGACTGATGACAGGCGCTTTCAGGGAACAGAAGTCCTTTCTTGTAGATGATATTTCAGAAATAGAAAAAATGCTTTCTGAAAGAAGTCAAAACTGGGTTAAAGAGTTGGGTATTCACTCACTTATCTGCGTACCCATTGTCTATGAAAAAGAATCTATAGGCGTGTTGGGTGTAGATAATGCCGAATCAAAAAGGCCCTTTATCCAGAGTGATTTAAATCTTTTAACGGGAATAGCTTCACAGATTGCCATCAGCATTACCAATGCCGGATCTTTTCAGAAGCTGCGCGAAAGCGAGGAGTGGTTCAATATTATGGCATCCTCTGCTCAGGATGCCATCATTACGATGGACGGCAACGGGAATATTATGTACTGGAATGATGCGGCTGAAAAGATTTTTGGTTATACAGAAGAAGAAGCACTCGGCAATGAGCTTCACGCCTTTCTTGCTCCTGAGAAATACCATGAGGCATATAAACGGTCTTTTTTGCGTTTCAAGGAAACGGGGCAGGGAGCAGCCGTGGGTAAAACGTTAGAACTGACAGCTCTCAAAAAGGATGGGAAAGAGTTTCCCATAGAGCTGTCACTATCCGCAGTAAAAATAAAGGACCTATGGAACTCAATAGGAATCATAAGAGACATCACCGAACGTAAACAGGCCGAGGAAGAAAAGCGGGAGTTGGAGGCCAGTCTTCATCAGGCCCGGAAGATGGAATCCATCGGCACATTAGCAGGCGGCATCGCCCATGATTTTAACAATCTCCTCATGGGCATGCAGGGAAATGTTTCACTCATGCTTTTGAACACCGATCCAGGCCATCCAAATTATAAAAAGCTGAAAACCATCGAACAACACGTCCAGAGCGGGGCAGAACTCACAAGCCAGTTACTGGGTTTTGCCAGGGGCGGGAAATACGAAGTCAAGCCAACCGATCTGAACAGTCTTATAAGGAAAACCTCTGAGATCTTGGGTCGCACAAAGAAGGAGGTTACGATTCACGAAAAATATCAGAAAGACATCTGGACGGTGGAAGCGGATCAGGGACAGATGGAACAGGTACTTTTGAACCTTTATCTAAATGCCTCACAGGCCATGCCCGGTGGTGGTGAACTGTATCTTCAGACGGAGAATGTCACACTCGACAAGAAATATGCCAAACTGCATAACATTGAACCGGGCAATTATGCAAAGATATCCGTTACGGATACCGGGACAGGCATGGACAAAGCCACAAGGCAAAAGATATTCGATCCATTCTTTACCACAAAGGACATGGGAAGTATCAAGGGTACAGGCCTGGGCCTTGCCTCTGCCGATGGAATCATAAAAAATCACGGCGGCATTATAGATGTTTACAGCGAAAAGGGCGCGGGAAGCACCTTTAACATCTACCTGCCGGCATCTGAAGCGGTGATCGGCGATCAGGAAGCAGAGATCAGAGAGGAAAAGATTCCGACAGGACATGAGACGGTTCTTTTTGTAGATGATGAGGAGATGATTATCGATGTCAGTAAAGAGATGTTGAAGACACTGGGCTACGAGGTATTAACGGCTCGAAACGGAAGAGAAGCAATAGAGGTCTACAAAGAAAACCGGGACAGGATTGACATAGTCATCATGGACATGATCATGCCGGAGATGGGCGGAGGTGAAGCTTACGATCGGCTGAAAGAGATCAACCCGGACATAAAGGTTCTCCTTTCAAGCGGATACAGCATAAATGGTCAGGCAAAAGAAATACTGGAGCGCGGCTGCAATGGTTTCGTACAAAAACCATATAGTATTAAGGACTTATCCCGAACAATACGGGAGGTTCTGGATAAAGACCAGCCTTGAATTTGAAGCTTACGGGCAGTGATAAGCCCCGCCTCTGCGAGTCGTCTGATTTTCACTTTCAAGTAACTTAAATTTGCAAATGTGTTGTAAGTAGTTCATGTTTTTAACATTTACCAGTAGCGTGCCCCCTCTGTGGGGCACAGAGACCCCACGCTACGTAAGTAGATATACACCTTTTTAAATATGTTACTTTCCATTATAATGCCGCAAAGTGGCATAGTGGAGCTTTTTACGAGACCGTCAATGTTTAAAAATAATTTAATTATCAGGTGCCTCAGGTGCGGCCAGAAGAACCGAATACTAAAGCACCAGTTAAGCAACAAGCTGATATGCGGCCGATGCGGCGCACGCCTGGATGAACTCATCCTTAGATGCCTGGCATGCGGAACTAAAAATATAGTTTCGGAAGAACGGCTTCATGATCGGCCTGCATGCGGCAGATGTGGTGTGCCACTTTATCAAGGCTACGCCGCAGATATATCCGATAATACATTCAACAATGAAGTCATTACATTTCCCGGTCCCGTTCTTGTGTATTGCTGGGCTCCCTGGTTCGATTCCAATCGAGCGGTTATACCGATCCTGAATCAACTTGCCCCTAAATATGCGGGGGGTGTCAGAATCGCGAAATTAAACATATATGAAAATCCCCTGATTGCAGCAAAATACAATATAGAAGATACGCCAACACTCCTTCTTTTCAGAAACGGTGAACTGGTCAACACAATAACAGGGGTATCAACGAGGGAAGAACTGGAAGGACATATACAGTCAATAATGAAAATCGGAAACCGGAAATCGGAAACCGAAATTCGTAATTCGTAATTCGTAATACGTTATTCAATTTCCGATTTACGATTTACGAATTTCAAACCAGGTTCTCTATTTATTCTCGTAACCAACAGGTATTGAATAAACGTTAATGTAATAATGCTGTTTTCAAACATTCTAAACAAACATAATGATACTGCCCTCGCAGAGGAAGAATTTAATCCGAAACCCTGGGCCCGAAACCCCCACGTGCAGACCTTTTTCAAGAGTCTGAAACTTATGGCTCCTGGCAAAAATTCCATGGCTGATTGCGCCCAAAAAATGATTATCGACGGGGGGAATGATGTCCGGCTTCTTGGTTATCATTCTCGTCACCCCGACAACTCCGGCAAGGGGCTAATAATGCTCCTTCATGGGTGGGAAGGCAGTTCAGATTCGGTTTATATACTCCGTGCCGGAAAATATTTCTTTGAAAATGGTTATGATATATTTCGCCTTAACCTGAGAGACCATGGTGACAGTCATCACCTGAATGAAGGGCTCTTTCATGGTGGTTTGATCGAAGAAGCCGCGACAGCTACGCAAAACATAGCCGGTCTTTCCGGAGGCAAACCATTCTACATCATGGGTTTTTCCCTGGGTGGAAATTTTGCCCTCAGGATTGCCTTAAAACAAAAAGAAACAAAATTTGAAAATCTTACTCATATCTTCAGCGTAAGTCCCGTCATGGATCCACACAAGACCACTGTTGTAATAGACCGGAATAATCCATTCTATAGAAATTATTTTCTAAAAAAGTGGATGCGGTCTCTGAGAAAAAAACAGAATGCCTTTCCGGATATTTACAAGATTGATGAAGTGTTTAAAATGAAGACTGTCATGGAAGTAACGGATTATATTATACCCGGATATTCCCATTTCGAAAATCATGAAGAATATTTCAGTACATATACACTATTGGGGAATACCTTCGATAAGCTATCAAAACCTGTTACGATCATTACGTCCGAAGATGACCCGGTTATCCCGGTGAATGATTTTTACGGATTACAAGACCATGACAATCTAAACCTGTTGGTACAGCGGTACGGAGGACACTGCGGCTTTCTCGACCCATTTCCCTTCGGTTGCTGGTACGAAAGGAAAATTGATAGTATTTTAAAAAATTATTAGACATTCCTTCATAAAGGGTATAATTCCAAACTATGCATCCCTCAATACTGGATCAAAAAGAGAAAACGCTTAATCTCATTATCGAAAAATTAGGAAATGCACCGATCGACTTTTCCGAAAAATTTGAGTCCATAAAGAAGAGGAGAAAAAAAAACGAAACGTGGCATGCCGCGGGGGTACTACTTCTCATTCATTGCAAAAAAAATCCTGACGCTGCCCCCGGGAATGAAGGCGAGTTTGTATTTCAGTTGATTAAGCGTTCCGCTGATGTACCGCAGGGAGGAGATCTGAGCTGTCCCGGTGGGATACTGGAACTATCGAAAGATCGCATCTTGTGTAATCTGATTTCTCGTGGCCTCCCCCCGATTCTCAAAGGAGAAGCGCTCAAGCATACACAAAAAAGAGGAAAAGAAGCTTTTAGAGACATTTCTCTCTTTCTGGCAAATGCCCTGAGAGAATCGTGGGAAGAGGTGAGGTTAAGCCCCTTCAACGTTACTTTCCTGGGCCCCCTGCCCTGCTATGACCTGACCCTTTTTACAAAGACGATCTTTCCTGTCGCAGGTCTCATAAAGGGAGAAATAAACTTCCGCCCGAACGGGGAGGTAGATAAGATCGTCGAAATTCCCCTGAAAGCCTTTTTCCGGGAGGAAAATTACGGCATTTATTCTCTGGAGGCTACGGATGAATTGGATGAAGTGCAAGAAAGAAAGTGGGATTTCCCCTGTCTTATTCATCAAGATCACGATGGTAAGGAAGAAATCCTCTGGGGAGCAACTTTTTCCATAATCATGTCGTTTCTGAAGATCGTCTTTGATTTTGAACTTCCCCATATGAAACCCAAAAAAGTAATCAAAAGAATCCTTCATCCCGATTACCTGACGGGTAATGTGTCCTCATAAAATATCTTGACAGAATTTGACCATCTATGTAGTTTCTTATATCTTACACACTTCTATGAGTAAAAAGTATGACAATAAAAGAAAAAATTCCATTGAAAACCATTATTTTTGATTTTGACGGAACTCTTGCAAGGCTCAATATTGATTTCTCATACATGCGACAGTGTATCGTCGATCTTATTTCCAGCTTTGATGTAGATCCCAATGGTTTCAAAAACCTTTTCGCCCTTGAAATGATCGAAGCGGGGAGAAAAGAAATTGCCTGGCTTCATCCGGAGAACGAGAATGATTTCATGGAAAGGGCACATAATCTGCTCCGCGATATTGAAATTGAGGGAGCAAAAAAGGGGGAACTCTTCGATGGAATAGAGGAAATGCTGAAGGAACTGAAAAGACGAAATATAAAAATCGGCGTGGTAACAAGAAACTGTATCGAAGCGGTGACAGGTTTGTATCCTGACATAGAATATTATTGTGATGTTGTTATTACTAGAGAATCTACCATAAACGTAAAGCCTCACCCTGAACAACTTGAAATTGCTCTTGAGGCATTAAATGCAAAACCGGGAAATACGGCAATGGTCGGAGATCATCCTATGGACATCTCCGTTGGAAAAGATGTTGGAACCTATACAATTGGTGTTCTTACCGGGTATGCTTCTGAGTACCTGCTCCGGGAAGCAGGAGCGGATATTATCCTGGATAATGCAACAAAAGTAACGGAGTTGATATAAAACCAGACAGACCAGAAGGACAATCATGTACGAAGCAAGCATAAGAAAATCATTTTCTGCAGCCCACACATTAGATATCGGTGGTAAATGCGAAGACCTCCACGGACACAATTTTACCGTTGACGTCACAGTCGCTTCAAAGAATTTAGGCAGCGAAGGGCTCGTGGTTGACTTCAGGATATTGAAGGCATGGACAGACGACGTTCTTGAACAGCTCGACCATAAATTTCTAAATGAGCTTCCCGTTTTTCAAGGTATAAACCCTTCATCGGAAAATATCGCCAGATTCATATTTGACAGCCTGGCAGAAAAGACAGATAAAAATAATTTACAGATATCAAAAGTAACAGTGTGGGAATCGAATACTTCGTGGGCCACGTACAGAGGTAATAAAAGTGGTTGATATTCAAAGCCTCCGGGATGACAGGAACTTAGAGATACAGAAGGTAGGCGTAAAGGGAATTAAATATCCGGTTATTGTTCTTGACAAAACAAACGGTACCCAGCATGTCAACGCAACGGTTAACATGTATGTAAATCTTCCCCATCATTTCAAGGGAACTCACATGAGTCGTTTTGTCGAGATACTGAACGATTACAGGGGCCAGATCAACATCAAAAACTTCAACCAGATTCTCGAAAAAATGAGAGAAAAGCTTGATGCAAAATCGGCACATATGGAGATAGAATTTCCCTACTTCATCGAAAAACAAGCTCCTGTATCCGGAGCAAAAAGTCATATGGAATACTGGTGCAGTTTCTGCGGGGAAAGTACCGGCAATGAAAATGTCTTCCTCGTCGGCATTACAGTCCCGGTCACAACGGTATGCCCCTGTTCCAAAGAGATCAGCAATCTTGGGGCTCATAATCAGAGAAGTATCGTAAAATTGAAATTGAGATTTAAAAAATTTTTCTGGATAGAAGACGTCATTAAATTAGTGGAGGAATCGGCAAGCGGTGAGATTTACTCCCTTTTAAAGAGGCCCGACGAAAAGTATGTCACTGAAAAGGCATTCGAAAAACCGATGTTTGTTGAAGATGTGGTAAGAAGTATAGCGGAAAGGCTCAACGAGATAGAGAATTTTACCTCATACTGCATTGAGGCGGAAAACATTGAAAGTATCCACAATCATAGCGCTTACGCCTATATTGAAAAGGAAGCATGAATTCGGAAAACACAAACCGTAAAACGTTATCCGATTTTCGAATTCGCTGTCACATCCTTCCCGAACGCAGGATCGATATTAGCAACCATATTCCCAAAATACCAGCCATGCCAAACCCCGCAAGGCCCAGTATGGGAAAACCAAAGAGAAAAGGTCCCAGGTTACTCCTGATGATGAGAGATGATCCGATGATAAGAGAAGCAACGACCAGTGCAAAGGCTATCCTGTTTGATGACCTGTCCATCTCAAATACAAAATTCTCAAGTCCCTTGTGTTCAAATCCAATGTTTACCTTTCCCTGTCTTAGCTGTTTCGTTATATCGCGCAGTTCTCCGGGAATTTCTTTGAGAAGTTGAATCAGCTCTCCACCGGAGTCGAGAAAATCACCCATTACCCGTTTCGGGGAAAGCCGCTTCAATTTGAGGTGCTTAATAAAAGGCTCAGCCTTTTCGGTCATATCAAAATCGGGGTCCAGTACAAGACCCAGGCCTTCCACCTGAGCTAAAGCTTTAACCATGAGGAATATGTCCGGCGGGAGTCGAAGTTTATGATGTGTAATCAATTCAAGAACCTGCTTAAGGATGTCTTCTATGCGTAATTCCTTGAGAGGCTTGTACAGATATGACTCAACAAAGTCTCCTACATCTCTTTCAAGAGCGCGGTGGTCCGGATCTATATCCCACTCCACAACCCTCAACAGGGCTTCGACAATTTTTGACTCATCCCGGCTGACGTAGGCATATACAATATCGGCAAAGTCTTCCCTTGCACGACGATCCACACGTCCCATCATGCCGAAATCAAGATAACATATAACATTATCAGGCAGGATGAAGATATTCCCCGGGTGCGGATCGGCATGAAAAAATCCGTATTCAAATACCTGTTCAAGTATCAAATCAGCCCCGCGAGAGGCTATTATCTTTCTGTCAAAACCCTCTTCATCTAATTTGTCAATCTCAGATGCTTTAATACCATCTACATACTCCATTGTGAGAACTTGCTTCGTCGATACTTCTCTGAAAACACGGGGGACATAAACCGTCGAATTACTGATAAACTGCCGTGCAAACCGTTCTGCATTCGATGTTTCAATGGTATAGTCGATCTCCTTCTCAAGGGTGCTGAAAAATTCTTCAACTATCCTGGTGGGACGATGTATCTCCCACCCCTCAACATGCCTCTCCATCAAAGAGGCGAGGTGTAGCAGTATTTCTAAATCCACTTCAATAGTCTTAATAATGTCGGGGCGCTGGACCTTAACGATAACTTCTTCTCCGCTTTTTAGCCTTGCCCGATGGACCTGGCCGATGGAGGCAGCTGCCAGTGGAACTTCATCAAATCTCTGGAAGATATTTTCTATGGAACTCTTTGTTTCGGTTTTAATGATTTCCCTGACCCTGGATACGGGAAAAGGTGGAACTTCGTCCTGAAGTTTTGATAATTCACCAATCAATTCAACGGGAACCAGGTCAGGGCGAGTTGATAGTATCTGACCTAATTTTACAAATGTCGGACCCAGCTCCTCAAGAACCATACGTATGCGTTCGGACCTTGTGAGTTTGTCAACACGTTCCCGACGTTTCCTCGAAATCATCTGCAAGCCGATCTCGAGATATTGACTCACATTCAGCTGATCGATCAGATCACCAAAGCCATATTTAAACAAAACGGTAAGGATCTGACGGTAACGGTTAACGTGCCGATAAGTACGAGAGACAACACCAATTTTAGGGATAAGCATTGATTATTCCTTGCTTCCCTGAGATTTAACCAACTGTTCGACTTTCTCTGCCAGTTCTGAGAACTCCTTTCTCGTGGGAATGTTTAACTTTTTCAATGTGTCGGCTACTGCTTTTTCTGCTTTCTCGGTCAGCTCCTTCCTGGCCTCTTTAGATTTCTTCATCAGGTCATCCAGGGCCTCTTTCCCTTCTTTTTCCGACATTTCACCCTTTTTGATCAGTTCATCTATGGACTGTTCTAATTTTTCCCTTGTCAAAGCAGCCAATCCTACCCCAATCAACATACTTTTTTTAATGAAATCCATTGTGCTTACCCCCTTTTGTTGAAGCAAAAGTTTCAGGTTTCAGGTTTAAAGTTTAAACATCCAGTATCCAGCATAATGCCTTAATCTTTTATATCACTCACTCCAATTAATAGTCAATCATACAAATCTTATACACCTTTCATCTTTACCCGACCGGCAATACTGTAAGCTACGGGAATTACAAAAAGGGTAAGAAAGGTAGCAAAGAGAAGACCGCCGGCTACAGCAACGGCCATAGGAGATCTCAATTCTGATCCCTGTGTCTGGCTCAAAGCCATCGGAAGCATTCCGGCAACCGTGGTAAACGTAGTGATCAGCACCGGCCTGAGTCTTATGGTCGCACCTTCAACAATAGCTTCAAGCGGGCTCACCCCCTTTCTGCGAAGATGATTCATATAATCTATCATTACTATACCGTTATTAACCACCACCCCGGAAAGGATAATCATCCCCATGAATGCGGGAACAGAAAGGGTCTTGTGAAAAACTATCAGTCCAAATACCACCCCGATGAATGAAAGCGGAACGGTAAACATGATAACGAAAGGATGGAGAAGTGATTCAAACTGGGCAGCCATGATCATGTAGATAAGGATTATCGCTATGGCAAGTGCCTGTGCAAGTGAAACAAAGGCCTCACGCATGTCTTTATATGTTCCTCCATACTCAATAAAATATCCCTCCGGTATATCCATTCCTGATTCCATGCTCTTTATATCCTCAACAATACCCCCTATATCCCTCTCAAAGGTGTTGGCAGTAACGGTAACATTCCTTTCCTGGTCCTCCCTGGTGATCTTTACGGGCCCCATCTTTTTGACAAAATCGGCTACATGGTAAAGAGAAACAAGGTTTCCCGCAGGTGTCGCTATTTTAATATTGCCTACATCTGCAATGGACTGCCTGTCAAAATCCCTGAACCTCACACGAATATCGTACTCATCCCCTCCTATGCGATATTTCGTTGGAACCACACCCAGCATGGCCGCCTTTACCGTTTGCGCAATCCGCCCCACAGTCAACCCCATCTGAGAGGCCTTCTCCCTGTCAACCATGATCTGAAGCTCCGGTTTGCCCATCTTCAGGGTGGTATCGATATCCCTTAATCCCTTTACATTTTTACAACCTTCAGCAATTTTATCAGCCATAATTCTCAGCTTATCCAGATCCTTCCCGAACACCTTAACGGCCACAGGGGTCTCCCCGCCCGTGGCTCCCATCAGCATCTGCCCCATATCGAGAAATTCAAATTGCGATCCCTTGACCTTCTCTATCCGGCTCCTGATATATTCCATAATAGTCTCGGCAGATCTGACCCTCTCTTCCTTGTCCACCAATCTGACGAAAACTTCAGCCTCGTTGACATCTGCCGCCCCAAATCCCCATGCTACATCCATCTTTGTCTCCCTGGATAAACCGATAAAGGAAGCCACAAACCGGGTTTCAGGCTGTTTAAGGATAATGTTCTCAATCTTCTTCACTGCCCTGTTGGTTTCATTCAGCGATGTCCCAACGGGCAAATTGATTTTCATCATCAAAAGGGGAATATCCTGCTTCGGCATAAATTCAGTCCCTAATATCGGGACAGCGGCAATACTGGCAAGAAAAGACAAGGCGGCAATAATAATTACTGTTTTTCTGTGGCCAAGAGACCAGCGTAACATGGACGTGTATCTGCCCCTTACTTTCATGAAAAATCGCCTGGTTGTTTTTTCATTACTTCTTTTTTCATTCCTTCCCTTTTTAAACAACACCGAAGAGATCATGGGTACTATGGTCAGGGCAACGAATAGTGAAGCCAAAAGCGCCAGTGTTACGGTTACCGCAAGAGGCCTTGAAAGACGACCTGCTATTCCGCTTGATAATGTCATGGGCAAAAACACCGCAATGGTAGTAAGGGTGGATGCCGTTATTGCCATCCCCACCTCCTCGGCACCCAGCTTTGCAGCAGCATTTCTATCCTTTCCTTCCTCCAGGTGACGAAATGTATTTTCTATCACTACAACAGCGTTATCCACCAGCATACCGACCCCTAATGCCATGCCACCCAGGGTCATGATATTGAGGGTATAATCGAAGGTGTGTATCCCTATAAAAGTTGTAACTACGGAAAGCGGAATAGCCAGGGCAACGGTAAGTGTCGGTCTCCAGTCCAGGAGAAAGGCGAAGATCATAAGTATGGCAAAAATTCCTCCTAAAATCGCATTTTGTCCGGTTCGGTATGTCACCTTGTTTATAACCCGTCCCTGATCCATGACCGGATAAAATACAATATCGGGGGGTACATATTTCTTGATATCAGTCAATGTTTTTTTGACACGTTTGATCACACTGACTGTATTTACTCCAGACTGCTTCATTATCATGAAGATAACAGATGGCCTGCCATTCGTCCTGGCATAGTTTCTTATCTCCTTGTATGTGTCCTGCACAGCAGCAATATCTTTTATATAGACAGGAGTGGTCCCATGCATTGCGACTATAGTATTTCTGATGGCATTGACATTTTTATATTCCCCCATTGTCCTGACAAGATACTCTATATACCCTTTGGTTACATGGCCTCCGGAGACGTTTACATTCTCCATGGCAAGTTTTCTTACTACCTGATCGATTGAAATATTGAAGGCATCAAGCTTATCACGATCGATGGACACATTGATTTCCCGCTCCAGGCCCCCCATGATATATACGGATGCCACACCCTCAAGCCTCTCCAATCGTGGCCTTACGTTATCATCGAGGTATTTCCTGAGCGTGCGTGTATCTTCCATACCCGTCACACCGTAATAGAGTATAGGATAATCCGCCGTATTGAATTTTACGACGAGGGGAGAATCCGCATCCTCCGGCAGATAATCAGTCAACCAGGAAAGCTTTTCCCTGACGTCCTGAGCGGCGAAATCAAGCTTTGTTCCCCATTCAAACTCGACAATGACTGCGGAAATACCTTCCTGAGATATGGAAGTGACCTTCTTTACATTTTTAACAGCGCTGACCACTTCTTCTACAGGCTCGGTGATAAGGTTTTCGATATCCTCCGATGAAACCCCTTCGTATGTGGTTACCACGGAAACAACGGGGTATTCCAGATCGGGCATCATATCGAGTCCGAGGCGGAAAAATGACAATACGCCGAAGAGACTGATAATCAATATCAGCATAAGAACGGTAATTTTTCTGTTAACTGAAAATTCGGGAAGAGTCATAAATCAAAAACCAGGTTAAAGGAACAAGGATCTAGGTGCTAGGTGCTAGGTGCTAGGTGCTAGGTGCTAGGTGCTAGGTGCTAGGTGCTAGGTGCTAGGTGCTAGGT
>CAZGAK010000005.1:19008-33152 GCA_964523565.1 uncultured Syntrophaceae bacterium
CTAGGTGCTAGGTGCTAGGTGCTAGGTGCTAGGTGCTAGGTGCTAGGTGCTAGGTACAAGGCGCAAGGTTAGGGGTTTTACCTTGATCCTTGATCCTTGATCCTTTGTCCTTGATCCTAATACGTCACTACCGTCGGACTAACCCCTGTGCCTTCTTCCAATCCGTAGTTGCCGGTGACTATTACCTTTTCACCAACCTTGAGGCCATCTCTGATCTCCACCATGTTTGCATTACTTACTCCCACGGTGACCCTTTTTATAACAGCCTCGTTGTCATTAAGGACAAAAACCGCGTCATTTCCTGCATCATCTACAACGAGTGCTTTTTGTGGTACGATGATAGTATCCTTTACAACATCTGTCTTTACTGTTATCCGTGCGAACATCCCCGGTTTCACCATGTGTTCACTGTTGGGTATATCTATTTCGACCTTGAAGTTGCGGCTGATCGGATCCACTATGGCATTAACCCTGGAGACGTTTCCCTCAAATAACTTCCCTGGCAAAGCGTCAATTTTCACATCAACAGGGGTACCTTTTCTGACCACCATCATTTTTACATCGGGTATCTCTACCTCCACCTTAACCCTGTCTATTTTCATAAGCCAGAGTATTGGCCTGCTCGGCATTACAGATGAAACAATTTCAGCTTCATTTGAGAATTTTTTGGCAACGACCCCTGAAAAGGGTGCCCTGATGACCGAATCTCTGAGTTGCTGCTTCGCCATGGAAAGATTCGCATCAGCTTCCAGTAACCTGGCAGCGGTAAGATCGACCCTGGCAGCCGCCATCCGGCAGGATGTATTGATGTCATCATATTTCTGCTGTGATATGACCTTTCTCTCATAAAGACGGGCCAACCTCTCTTTTTCACGGGAAAGGTTCCCCAGATGCAGCTCTGCCTCTCTCAGTGATGCTCTGGCCACCGCCAGTTCAGCCTTCGCCCTTTTCTCAACAATAAGAAAATCCTGCTGCTCCAGTTTGACCAGGATATCCCCTTTTTCAAATTCGTCACCCTCATACACAAATATCTTTTCTATTCTACCGGAGATCTTTGCCCCCACCCTCGATTCCTCCTGAGGTAATATCGTGCCGGTAGCCATTATGGGCGAGTAGATGTCTCCCCTTCTTATTTTCACCACATTCACCTGAACCTTCACCCGGGCTTTTGTTCCCGGCGGGGGCAGGATTTTTTTCGAATTCCAGCCTTCATCATCGCAACCAGAGAAAACCGCAATGATAAGAAATGTAACTAAAAAGGGAATCAGGCCAGACTTTACAATTTTCACTCTTTTAACTCCTGATCCAGCAGTGAAACATCAATAATACCCATTGATCTTTCCAGTATTGCAAGAGCGATATTATAACTACTTAGTGCATTGAAATAGTCTGATTTTGTTTTGGTAAGAAGTGTCTGTGCGTCAATGACATCCGTTGAAGTAGCTACCTGTTCTTTATACCTTTCCTTGTTGATCCTGAAATTTTCCTCGGCCTGTTCAATCGCCTTTTTTGCCACAAAAATGTGTTTCTCCGCCTCACGAAGATATAAAGATGAATTCTTTACTTCCAGGGCTATCTGATCTTTAACGTTGGTGAGAGCATCCTCGGCCTGTTTTAATCTACTTACATTTGCATCTACATTATGTTTTGTCTTTCCCCATTCCCAGAAATTCCATGTGGCAGCAGCCATTACATACCAGTCCTCCTGATCCTGGTACTTGCTCCCTGATACATCCGGTTCATCACCGTACCATGAATAATTTCCCACCAAATTTACAGACGGGAAAAAGTCGCCTTTTGCAAGGGTTACTGTCTTCTTTGACTGTTCCACACTCAACGTGTATGCCTTGATTTCAGATCTGTTTTCGAATGCTGTTTTTAAACATTCTTCGAGGGTTTTCTGAAATGGCTTGTACATGAGGATATCTTCTACCTCGATTGGAGCATTGATATCTCGACGGAGAATGGTATTAAATTTTGCCTTGGCAAGCTGAACACCATTTTCCGCCTTTACAAGGTCCTGGTTTCCACTTGCAAGTTCAACCTCCGCATACAGAAGATCGTTCCTGGGAATTATCCCGACATCGTAGAAACTCTGTGCTATATCACGATGGGCCTTAAGTTGTTCCACCGACTGTTCAGCCACATCCAGGATCCTCTCACTCTTGAGAATGTCAAAATAGGCCTCTTTAACATCCTTAACGATATTTTGGATTGTAGTCATCTTATCCGCCCTGGAGACTTCCGCACCAAGTTTACTGATTTGATAATTGCTTAAGGTTTTCCCCCCTGTAAAGATCGGCTGGATTACTTCCACTTCCCATGTATAATTATTTTTCGTTCCCGTCTGAGTAGGAGTTCCGGTTAATGTCGTCTCAGGCGTTTCATTCAACCTTTTATAGTAATAGGAAGTGCTGAGCTTCGGGAAAAATCCGGTTAATGCCTCTTTCCTCCCGGATTCGGAGGCTCTCACTCGTTCCCTCGCCGAATTAATGACCACACTTTGCTTCAGAGCAAGATCAATGCTCTCCTCTAAAGACAGTTTTAAAACATTCTCCCCGGAAACCCCCGCTGTACCGAATAACAAAATTAACAATACCGGCAAAACGCTTTTCCTCAAGTAACTGTTAATCCACATTTTCCTTCATACCCCCTTAAGATCGCAAACCTTCAGGAGACCCTTGAATAACGTTCCTTTTTGACCAATTTCTGCGTCAGACTCAAATTTTAATCCTCGAAATATCCAATATATTCCTGTGGTTAAAATTTTCGCCTTCCTTGAACTTGAACAAAATTGAACATTCTGTAAAGGTCTCTTCAGTTTAATCATAATGAATAAATTTTTCTTTCCTGGCTCCGCAGACAGGGCACTCTTCAGGCAGGACACCGTCTGATATATAGCAAAGCATTTTATAGATTCCTGTAGCTTTTTACCAGTTAAATCCTATTTTTTCCAATATTTTCGAAATGTATCGATCCTGTTAATTGAGTATTATTATCAAACCATAGAGTCATTTCATTATTTTCAACAATGAGGCGAATGGTGGCAGGGCTGGTTTAATTCTTGCAAATGAATCTATGGAATGTGAAGATACCTGTAGCAATGTCATGACAAAATCGCTACATAACCCATAGTCAGTTTCAGGGAATAAATTGAAAAAAAAGCCGATCTTGAAAATACTTATACATCTTCTCATTATCGCATCCTGGCTCGGCATTATGTTTCTTCTGGTTGAAAAAGAAGGGCTGATAAAAATAAAAACGGGGGAAGTTCAGTTCAGGACGATGATTCCAGAGGATATTCAACTCGATATCTGGAAGGGAATTTTCATAAATGATCAATGGATCGGATATGTTCACACAATGCTCGGTCGAAACAATTTAAATAACAGTAAAGGATATACCGTTCATTCTTTTTCATTCCTGAAATTCAAGATGTTCAATCAATTGACAGGGCTGGCTATAAATGCACTACAGGAGCTTGATTCTGAATTTCGTATGATTAATTTTAATGTCAGAGTATTGGGCATAGCTGATATTTTTTTCAAGGGAAAAAGGCTGGGAGACAAGGTGTACCTTGATATTTATCACGACAGGAACAGATATAGCAAGGTCTTCGATGTTGGTGACGACCTCTTCCTCGAACAGAGCATACTCTCAATCTACCGGGGCAAGGGGTTGAAAATAGGTGATTCTTACACGTTGAATATCCTAAACCCCTTGACAATAAATGCCGAGCAAATCAGAGTTGAAGTTGTGGGAAAAGACGAGGACAACCTCATTATGGAGACAAAATTTGCCGGCCTCACCTCTCGATCCTGGATAGATCAGAACGGTGTTGTTATTCGTGAAGAAACTCCGAACGGCTGGGTTATGAAGCGTGTAAGTGAAGAAGCAATCGACCAATATTTGATACAGTCGAAAAGCTCAGCTGTTGATATTCTCAGAGAAACCTCCGTTCGCTCAAAAGGAGAGGTTAAAGATCCTCGTCATGTAAAATCTTTGCTGATCAAGGTAACAGGAATAGATATCAGTAAATTTTCTCTTGACGGAACAAGGCAAAAGATTATCGATCAGATTAAAAGTATTGTAAAGATCTCTTCCGTTTTCACCAATCCTGAAGAAGCAATGGAACTGCCATACAGGGGGAACAAATTAAGAAAGTTCCTTGAACCATCAACGTGGATAGACTGTGAGGACTCACAGATTAAAGCAAAAGCCGCTGAGATTGTCGGCTATCAGAAAAACAGCTGGCTTGCTGCACAAAAGATTTCCAAATGGGTTTTTAAAAACATCGACAAGGTCTTCAGCCCCGGCATACCTGTTGCTACTTCTGTTCTGCTTAACAAAAAAGGTGATTGCAATGAACACACGGTTCTTTTCATTGCCCTGGCCAGGGCCGCCGGCATACCGGCAGAGATGTGTGCTGGTCTGGTATATTTGAATGACGGGTTTTATTACCATGCGTGGCCAAAGGTATTCGTAGGCAAATGGGTGCATCTTGACCCGACTTTCGGTCAGCCTGTTGCCGATGCCACCCATTTTGAACTCATATCCGGCGACTTTTCAGACCAGACCAGAATTGCCACTACAATAGGAAAGATTCAGATAGAGATTTTAGAAGCTAAGGATTGATGCTGGATGCTTGATTCTGGATACTGGATGTTTTAAACTTGAAACTCGAAACCCGAAACTCGAAACTCAAGAGAGGTAACACTTTGATAAAAATTCAACAATTAACGAAGAGGTTTGAAAATACGATTGCCGTGGATAAACTTGATCTTACTATCCCAAAGGGAGAATTTTTTAGCATTCTCGGGCCTAATGGCGCCGGTAAAACGACGACCTTAAAGCTTGTTGCAGGACTTCTAAGACCGACGGAGGGTAAGGTGTTCGTCGGGGGATATGATGTGGCTGAAAAAACAATTCACGCAAAAAAGCTGATAAGTTTCATTCCTGATGTTCCTTTCGTGTACGAAAAATTGACGGGAAGAGAATTTCTCCACTTTATCGGCGAACTTTATGAAATGAATAAAAGCCGCTATCAAAAGGAAACTGAACAACTGCTCGGTTTATTTCACATGACGGATTATGGTGACCAGCTCCTGGAAAGCTATTCTCATGGCATGAAACAGAAAGTAGTGATTTGTTCAGCCCTTCTCCACGACCCCGGTGTAATTCTTATCGACGAACCCATGGTAGGATTAGACCCGAAAAGTATACGTCTTGTAAAAGATATCTTGCGGGAACGTGCCAATCAGGGGACAACCATATTTATGTCTACCCATACCCTTGATCTGGCAGAGGAGATCTCGGATCGTATCGGTATTATTCACAATGGTAAACTGGTAAGTCTGGGAACGGTCGATGAAATAAAAAGGACCGCCGAGGAAGGACAAAAATTAGAAGATGTCTTTCTGAAACTGACTGCCGAGGCATAAAGAACAGGCTAAAGACTAAAGGCAAAAGGTGAAAGGTGAAAGGTGAAAGGCAACGTACGCAGGACAGCCCTTAGCCTATCAATGAGTCTGTTGATTTATGAGGATTTTCGTTCAAGATCAAGGCATGCGAAAAAAATAACCGCAGGCATATAGTTGATATTCCGAGGATTATTTTTTGAGCATAACGCAGAAATTGGGCGAAAAGACCATTAATCAACAGACTCATCAATCAGGAAAAGCGAATGGAAGGACTAAAAGGAATTGCCAAGGCCCAGATATGGATTTTCAAAAACCATATTTTGGGCATCCGTAAAGAACCAAAGCTAAAGATTGCCTTTATATCCGGCATAATCATTATTTTCTGGTTTGGCGCACTTGCACTCCTGTATAAAGGATTGTATTTCTTCAGCAAATTCTCTATAGTGGGTCCGGCTCTCGTTGATGAATCTATATATCTTTTCTTTGCCGCCCTTTTCATCATGCTTACACTAAGCAGCATCATTATCTGTTATGTTACCTATTATAATTCACGAGAAGTGGACTTTTTGTTTTCCAGACCGATTAATGATACGGTTATTTTCTTCTATCGATTTTTACAGTCCATAATGTTCAGCTCATGGGCATTCCTCTTTCTTGGAGTCCCGTTTCTCATAGCATACGCTCTCGTAAAACACGCGCCTTTATGGTTTTACCTGTTAATCCCCCTTTATTTTGTCCTTTTTATTATTTTACCTGCCGCTGTTGCATCCATCACGGTACTGATTTTCATCAAGTTCATAGGCTACCGAAAAATCAAGAATATGCTCATAATTGGCATTGGTATCATTGCAGCGTCTTCCTATACTTACTATATGATAAACATTAGGCCTGACCTGTTTGCAAAGAGTGAAATCGATTATTTTCTCAATGACCTTCTCCACCATTTGAGCATATTTAAATATCCCCTTTCCCCCGGATACTGGATAGCAAAGTCTGTAATCCATTCAAGTATTAGTGATTTCAGCAATGGGTTCTTTTATTTTCTGGTCTTTGCACTTACAACGGTTTTCTGTCTGCAGATAAACTGGATCATGGCGGAAAGAACTTTTTATTCGGGCTGGTTATCTTCAAGAGGAGGGCACACCAGAAAAAACTTCCCTGCGACCAGGGGAATCATAAATAATACGGTGAAGTATCTTTCATTTTTGCCGAGATTAACAACGGCTATGACCATTAAAGACATAAAGGTATTTCTCAGAGATCCGGGACAGTGGTTTCAGTTTTTGATTTATTTCGCCATCCTTGCAATTTACATATTGAATTTGAGAAACATACCGCCTTCATTAAATAATGTTCACTATGATATGTATTGGAAGATTGTTATCACCTTTCTTAACCTTTCAGCTACAGCGCTGGTCCTGGCCGGTCTTACGGTAAGATTTCTCTTTCCTTTAATGAGCCTTGAAGGAAACAAGATCTGGATATTGGGCCTCGCTCCTGTAACTTTCCGACATCTTTTATTTCAGAAATTTATTATCAGTCTTCTCGGAATTCTCTTCGTCAGTGAATTTTTAATGATTTCAACGAATATTATGTTAAATACAAAACTATCTCTCATGCTTATATCCTGCGGTTTAGCAGTCATGATCAGCTTGGGTCTTGTCGGGTTATCAATAGGTTTGGGAAGCATCTATCCAAATTTCAGGGAAGATAATTCTGCGAAGATCGTCTCCGGTTTCGGAGGAACTTTAAACTTTATTATCGCTCTTGTTTATGTAATCTTTACTATTATTTCCTTTGCCGTGCCCATCTTCAGTTACGAAGTGCACCATACGATTTCTGAGCGGACTTTCTATCTTTTAATAACTGCGTCCGGGATCATAAACATGATTGTAACGGTGATTATAGGTGCCATCCCCATGATTCTGGGTTACAAGCATCTCGAAAACATGGAATATTAAATAAATCCCTTGCCTTTGTCGGTTATGTTTCCTAAGATACATTTAAGAAGTGTTTAGAATGCCTAAAGATATTATGGCAGCGTTCCATAAATTCAGACCTGTTTAGTTAACTTCGGGACCGTTGCAAAACCGGATTAAATCCAAATGACTAAATGTCAAATTTGATGCGTTCGTAAAAAGCGCCACTATGCCACTTTGCGGCATTATAATGGAAAGTAACTTTCACAAAGCGTGTTTAAGGCCGATGGGGGCATCGGCCCCTACATCTTGATATTGTCCAGAGAGATCAAGAAGTTATGTCCACTTCGACCAAACGAGTTACTTGGAAGTCAAAAATCGAGTCACTCCCGCGGAAGCGGGAGTCCATAAGTGCTTGAAAAACTGGATTCCCGCTTCCGCGGGAATGACAAAGCTTGTCCTCGACCTGATCGGGGAAGGGTAGAAATTCAACTTTTTACGAAACCATCAACTTTGGATCTTGTAATATGTCATTATTCCTTTCCCTTGGAGGCATCCAATGGAGTATCAGGTTATTATAGTCGGTGGCGGTCCCGCTGGTATATTTACTGCGCTGACACTGAAAGAACTGGGCATTGACGGAGTAATCCTGTTTGAGCAGGGAAAAGATCTCGGCGAACGGCAGCGTAATGACTCCCGGGATATTCTTTGCGGCTGGGGAGGAGCGGGCGCATTCAGCGATGGTAAACTTACCCTCTCCACGGAAGTTGGGGGTCATCTCGGAGAATTCCTCGACCAAAAATCATTTTATCAGCTTCTTATCGAAGCTGACAGAGCCTTTGTTGATCATGGAGCTCCGGACCGATTATTCGGTGATCTTTCACACGAAGTGGAAGCACTGGCGGACAGAGCCCGGCAGGCCGATCTTGAACTGATTCCGACACGGATCCGCCACATTGGCACTGAAAATTGCCGTGATGTCCTTGCCTGCATGTACGAAACCCTTTCAGATCAAATAGAAATACAGACTGGTTGTAAAGTTGAAAGTCTTCTGGCTGAAAACAAAAAGATTAATGGAGTCAAACTCGATAACGGCAGGATACTAAACAGCCGGTTTGTGGTGGCGGCTCCGGGACGTTCAGGCGCCAGCTGGATGAAAAAGGAAGCAGAATCACTCTCCCTTAGAACCAAGGCCAGTCCGGTGGATATCGGTGTGCGGGTGGAACTGCCCGCAACAATCCTGAAAGAAATCACCGATATTACTTACGAGTCCAAACTCGTCTACTACTCCAAAACATTTGACGACAGGGTTCGTACATTTTGCATGAACCCATACGGCGAAGTGGTCAATGAGGAGAATGCCGGGATTATAACTGTTAACGGTCACAGTCATGCTGCGAAAAAAAGTGAAAATACCAATTTTGCCATTCTGGTCAGCAGTACTTTCACAGAGCCCTTTGATGACCCCATAGCATACGGTCTTTATATCGCACGTCTGGCAAATTTAATCGGTGGCGGCACGATCATTCAGAGACTGGGTGACCTTCTGGCCGGCAGACGTTCCACAAAGGCACGGATTGACCGCTGCCTGACAAATCCGACTCTTGATAACGTTACTCCCGGTGACCTGAGCTATGTTTTCCCTTACAGGCATTTACTAAGTATAATAGAAATGCTTCAGGCCATGGACAGTCTTGCTCCCGGAGTAAACTCACGTCACACTCTTCTCTACGGTGTGGAAGTGAAGCTCTATTCAAACAGAATCCATGTGTCCCAGGATCTGGAAACAGATGTAACGAATCTCTTTGCTGTAGGTGACGGTGCAGGTATCACACGAGGCCTCCTGCAGGCCTCTGCCAGTGGAATTCTGGCTGCCCGTGCTATTGCGTCACGAATCAACGAGACAAGTTAAAAAATACAGAATGTATGATGCAGGATGTCGCTTCCAAAATGAAATCAACTGACCATGATAAACTGAAAATCCGAAATCCGAAGCACGAAATTCGAATATCGTTCGGCTGAGCGTTTCGACTGAGCGCTCACGTCGAAGTCAAATAACAAATTTTCGAAACAGTTTTGGACATTCGAGTTTAAGATTTTGATATTGTTTCGAATTTCGTACTTCGGATTTCGAATTTATTTTCCGCCAACATCTGCGCAAAAAACGCAGTTGTTGTGAATAAAAATTCTAACCGTGCACCTTTATCCTTGTTCCTTGTTCCTTGTTCCTTGTTCCTTGTTCCTTGTTCCTTGTTCCTCTTCAGAACACTTCCATGACAGCTTCTGCCATAAGCCTGTATCCTTCAGAAGTAGGGTGGACAAAATCGGATTGTACCAGGTTTTCGAAATCAACTCCTTCTGATATTTTTTTCTTCCAGTATTCATGGACACGGGCTACAGGCAATTGATAACATTGGGCCAATTCTTCAAGTTGACTATAAAACACTTCTATGAAAGCGTTTTCCCTGTCACTTCCCAGACATACTGAACTGACAAGTACAATTTCAGAACTACTACTCTCTTTTATCCCATTTATAATTTCTTCGATATTGCCTTTGAACTGTTCCGGTGAATATCCTGAGAAAGCATCATTCAGGGCAAATTGGACTAATACACAATCCGGTTCGTAACGAAGGACATCTCCCCGTAAGCGGTGTCTCCCCCCTTGAGAGGTATCACCCGGTATACCCTTGTTTATCAGGTTTAATTTTCTTTCCGGAAACTTATCGTAAATCTTTTCCTTAAAATAATCGAGATATCCCCTACTCACCATCCAGCCATAGGTCAAGGAATCGCCTAAAGCCACGATGACTGCAGGTGTTCCGGACAGGAGTTTTTCAATCGTTTTGTCTGGTTTCATTTTTCCCCTGAAAATGCATGGCGAGTGAATTTCCCGTACCGCTATAGCGGACGTCCGGGAAGCAACAATTCGTAATCTTGTCGGAAGATTTTGTCAAGGATAAATTTTTTTAAGTAAATCCGTGAAAATCAATATCGGATTTTAGGAATATAAAAGAGGCATGACTTTTGCAACAAATATACTACGCTAAAAGATTATTATTTTAAAGGAGTTGCTGACGAGGAGTAAAATAATAAAATGCTAAAATTTATATTTAAAAAAGACAACAGCAATATCTGCCCGATAAGCAAGATCCGATGTCCTGGCCGATGCATATACGCCGACATAATGGAACACATTGATCTTGGAATAATTGTTCTTGATATCAGGAACGAAAAGCTGGTCTTCCAGAACAAATTTGCAATGAATATTTTTAAGGTAACAACAAACCCCATGGATTATAATGCTTTTATCTCCCTTCTTCTACCAGGCTTTGACAAAGGTTTCTATTCGGAGGGATCTGGCAAGTCCCGAACCCTGCGTTACAAAGACAGACTTTTGGGTTATACGGCATATATAATATCCGATGAACACATCTGGATAGTAATACGTGATATTACAGAAAAGGCAAGACTTGAATCTATAGCCGAAGAAATCAATACCATGGAAAACATCAATTACATCTTCTCCGGTATCAGACACGAATTAGGCAATCCCACCAACTCAATTAAGATGACTTTGAGCGTTCTCAAAAAAAATCTGGATACATATTCCAATAATACAATCCTGGAATATGTAGACCGCGCCCTTACTGAAATATCGAGAGTAGAATACCTTCTACAATCGCTGAAGAGTTTCAGCATGTTTGAGAACCCGATCTTACAGCAGGTGAACCTACCCGACTTTTTGGATCAATTTCTGTTCTTAGTGGCAGGGGATTTAGAAAAGACTGGATTAAAGATAACTGTCACATTATCGCCGGAGGCAAAATGGATCAGAGCAGACCCGAGGGTGCTCCAACAGGTCATGTTAAACCTCTTTACCAATGCCTCTGACGCCTTGACAGGCAAAGATAATGCTGAAATAATTGTCAGCACACTCAAAAAAGATGACATGATATGTATAAACGTCAAGGATAACGGCTGCGGTATATCAGATGAACGCCTGAAAAATCTCTTCAGGCCTTTTTATACAACCAAACCCCACGGTACCGGTCTTGGCCTGGTGATAACCAGAAAGATGCTGACCAGGATGAATGGGCACATAAAAATAAAAAGTCAGGAAGGCGTGGGAACTACGGCAACCGTATCCATCCCGGAGGCTTAATTGATGAAAACACATAAGAACAAAAGGAACATACTGGTCATAGATGACGACAGGGTGTTCTGCAATACAGTCAAGGACTATCTGACCAGTGAAACAATGGAAGTATTTACGGCCAATACGGGTAGAGATGGCCTTGCCATCTGCTCCCAAAGGAGGGTGGAAATAGTTCTCCTGGATCAGAAACTTCCTGACGCGGAAGGCGTGTCTCTTTGCCCGTCTATCTTAAAACAGAACGACCAGACCAAAATAATTTTTATTACGGCATACCCAAGCTTTGACAACGCTGTGGGGGCTATAAAGGCCGGGGCTCACGACTACCTTTCCAAACCCTTCGAATTGGACGAAATGGAGATTGCTATCGAGAAAGCATTAAGGACGCTGGAGTTAGAGATGATAGAGCAGATCCAGAGTTATAAAGATGATAAGGAGGGCGAGGAAACCATACTGATCCGTGGCCAGGGAGGTCTGGAAGAAACACTCAAGCTTGTGGATCTGGCAGCCTTGGTGGATGCTCCGGTTCTTATCACAGGTGAGACGGGCACAGGCAAAAATATCTTTGCAAAATCCATCCATTATAAAAGTCCTGCCAGAGGGAAGGCCTTTATCAGTATAAACTGTGCGGCTTTCCCGGAGAATCTGATTGAGGTAGAACTCTTCGGCTGTGAAAAAGGGGCTTTTACAGGTGCCGTAACTGCCAGGAAAGGCATATTTGAGCTGGCAGAAGGAGGAACGCTTTTCCTGGACGAGATAGGGGCCATGCCGCTTCATTTACAGTCGAAGTTGTTGAGCGTTCTGGAGGACAAGCAGATAAGAAGGGTCGGTGGAGAATCCATAAGACCTGTAGATGCGCGCATAATAGCTGCCTCCAATGCCGATCTGGAAGCTGCGGTAAAGAACAGAACCTTCCGGAGTGACCTCTATTACCGTCTAAGCGTGATAAGAATCCATATCCCTCCTCTGAGAGACAGATTACATGATATACCGGAGTTGTGTGATTTCTTTCTCCGCAAAACTGCAAAGGACCGTAAGGCAATGCTTCCGGATTCAGAGCTTTCGCGGTTGATGGAATATGAGTGGCCGGGCAATGTAAGAGAGCTAAAGAACGTGATAGAAAGATCTCTCATCATTCAGAAGGAAGATGTTCTCAGGCCTTCGGAATTCCTGAAAGTAAGCACTTCTTCTTTTTCCACACCTTCACTGCCTGCAGAAAATGATACCACAACGTTAGAAGAAATCGAAAAAAACCATATAAGACAAGCTATAGGTAAATTCTCCGGCAATTATACCCGAACCGCCAAGGCACTGGGCATATCTTTGTCTACCCTTAAGAGAAAAATTAAGCGCTACAATCTTGCCCATGCAGGGTCAAAAACGACACACTAGTTCAAAACGAACTACCCATTATGAACCATCCGGAATTTCACCTGCCTGCCATTACCAGCACAAGTTATTTATTCAACAAGCAAACTCAGAATCGCTTATATTTGGCACGATCCTTGCTCTCATTTTTATAATGAAAGCTTTGTAAAACTGAAAAATATGGTTCGAAAAACCATATTTCCAAAGATCTTTCAACAAAAATTTAAGGCGTTTTGAGGGGAATCATGTCTGATAAGCCTGATATTACTTCCACATGGCGCAAGTTATTTTCATTTAAGAGCGAGGCCCAAGAGAATTCTACTGTTAAAAGTGTTCTGATTGTAGATGATGAAAAGCCTCTTCTCCTTAGCATCTCGGATGGTCTAAAAGCTTATGCTGAGGAATTTCATGTCCTTACTGCCTTGAACGGTAAGGAAGCCATCAATATCCTGAACTCCAACAAAATCGACCTGATGGTGACAGACTTGAAAATGCCAAAGATGAATGGCTTTGAGCTTTTGGCATGGATGAGTAAAAATCATTCGGATATACCTGTTATTGTAATGACCGCCTTCGGCACGCTGGAAATAGAGGATAAGCTTCGTAATATGGGTACCTTCCGGTATCTGGAGAAACCTCTGGATATCAACATCCTGGTGACCAACATATCTGCTGCACTGAATGACGATTCTGCTAATGGTTACAGTCGGGGCATTTCTCTTGCATCTTTCCTGCACTTAATAGAAATGGAGAAGATGACCTGTACCATCAAGGTAAAATCAGACAGGGAAGCTGGTTACCTGTCTTTCGATAATGGCGAGATAATGGATTCTGCTGTAGGCAAGTTGAAGGGTAAGGCTGCGGTACTGGATATCCTAAACTGGAATAATGCAGAGATAGATATAAATTTTACATGTGAAGTTAAGGAAAATAATATAAATTCGAGTATTCGCGAACTGTTAGCAGAAGCTTCCGAATTTGAGGAAGCAAAACAAAAGGCGAAAGAGGAAACAAAAGCAATTACAGAAGAAGCAAAAGCAATTGAAAAAGGGGAAGAAAAAGGAAAGCTGGGGGAAGAGGAGGAGGCATGGCTGAAGGCTGCAGATGAGACCATTATGGCCACTGAGGAGGAAGACGCGAAACTTAAGGCCGAGAAAGACTCATGGCTAAAAGCAGAAAAAGAGGCCAGGCTGAAAGCCGAGGAAGAGGCCAGACTGAAGGCCGAGGAAGAAGCAAAACTGAGGGCTGAAGAAGAAGCAAGGCTGAAGGCTGAAAAAGAGG
>CAZGAK010000005.1:33252-71589 GCA_964523565.1 uncultured Syntrophaceae bacterium
GAGGCAAGGCTGAAGGCTGAAGAAGAAGCAAAACTGAGGGCTGAAGAAGAAGCAAGGCTGAAGGCTGAAAAAGAGGCAAAACTGAAGGCTGAGGAAGAGGCAAGGCTGAAGGCTGAAGAAGAAGCAAAACTGAGGGCTGAAGAAGAAGCAAAACTGAGGGCTGAAGAAGAGGACAGACTGAAGGCCGAAAAAGAGGCCAAACTGAAGGCCGAGAAAGAGGCAGAACTGAAGGCCGAGAAAGAGGCAGAACTGAAGGCCGAGAAAGAGGCAGAACTGAAGGCTGAGGAAGAGGCAAGGCTGAAGGCTGAGGAAGAGGCAAGACTGAGGGCTGAAGAAGAGGACAGACTGAAGGCCGAAGAAGAGGACAGACTGAAGGCTGAGGAAGATGCAAGACTGAAGGCCGAAAAAGAGGCAAAACTGAGGGCTGAGGAAGATGCAAGACTGAGGGCTGAAGAAGAGGACAGACTGAAGAACGAGGAAGATGCAAAACTGAAGGCCGAAAAAGAGGCAAGGCTGAAGGCTGAAGAAGATGCAAGACTGAAGGCCGAAAAAGAGGCAAGGCTAAAGGCTGAAGAAGATGCAAGACTGAAGGCTGAAGAAGAAGCAAGGCTGAAGGCCGAAAAAGAGGCAAAACTGAAGGCTGAAGAAGAAGCAAGAGAAATAACAAGACAAAAGATAAAGGCATGGAAGAAGGCCTAAAAATAAATAATATTAATCAGAAAGGAGTTGGAAATGAATATTGAAAAGCTAAACGGATGCATAGAACTCTTGAAAAAACAAATGGGAGATTCCCTGCTTGCAACAAGCATAGTCGCAATGTCTGATGCACAGGCCATAGCAGACTGGAATTCGAAACCTGGGGCGGCTGCTATTTTTGTTGAAGTCACGAACTTCTTAAACGAATCGCTCAAAAAGGGATACCCGGCACTTGGGAAATATTATCTTCTGGACCTCCAGGGAGACAAGATGTTAATCTTTCTCCCCCTTGGTGAATATCAATGGGGAATAGCTGTTGATACCACCAAAGCTAAACTTGGACTGATCTTGAATGTAATTTTACCTGAGATAGTTTCCGCTTTTGAAGATGCACTGAATGGATAAAGCAGAAAGTATGGCTCATAGCATACAAGGCAGGGCATATTAAGGAACAAGGGGGATTCCATCCCCCTTGTTCCTACGGGATCGAGTTATCCTTTAAGAATTTCTCTATATTTCATTGCTGGCTTTCCATACAAAAATACTGCTCAGAGGAGTTATGAAAAAAGTTCGTATTTTGGAGAGAAGAAAAAAGAACATCCGAAAGGCCAAAGAAGAAGCCAGGCTGAAAGCTGAAGAAGTGGCCAGAATGAAGAAGGCTGAAGAAGAAGCCAGAATGAAAGCCGAAGAAGTGGCCAGGATGAAGAAGGCTGAAGAAGTGGCCAGAATGAAAGCTAAAGCCAAAGAAGAAACAAGAAAAAAGATAGGGGCATGGAAGAAGACCTGACAAGTAAAAGATCATTTTCCTTAAATGTTAAAAAAACGAATTCAAATTCGTATTTTTGTATGTCCCTTCAATAGGAATAATTACTGGATCTCAATTTCTGATATGGGAAAGAATTTCTATTGATAATCTTTTGAAGATGTTTTAGTATTTATTTTTTAAAAGCATAACATAATTTAAGGAAATTAGCCGGTAGAAATGAGCCACTTACTTTCAACGATAAAGCAGGAAAACCACACAGCAAATACACAGGAATTAATACTTCTCAACAAACTTCGCTTCCAGAAGTTGCTGCATGACATTACCAACCGTATTCATTCCGCAGACAACATTAAGCAGATAGTTGTAGATCTTAAAGATGGTATCCTTAATCTTTTCGACGCTTATTTAATCACAATATATGTTGCTAACCTGAAAAGAAATGAAATCTACTCCATGTTTCTGGCAGGTTCAGATTTAACCGAAATCAGAGTTCCTATCAATAATACAAGCATAGCGGGCTATGCAGCGAACAACAGGAAAGTCGTCAACATCGCTGATGCTTATAACGATAAGGAATTGAAAAAGATAGATAAAGACCTTAATTTTGATCGTAGCTGGGACAAAAAATCGGGTTTGAGGACAACCCAAATTCTGGCCGTACCGATTTTGCACAACGATACTCTCATGGGCGTTATTCAAATACTCAACAAAAAGGGCGGTGGGATTTTTACTGAAGAAGATCAAGTTTCTCTTGAAGAAATAGCCGCTGTCCTTGGAATCGCCTTCCACAATCAGTCGAGGATAATAAAAAAGAAAAAATCGAAATTTGATTATCTCTTACGAGTCGACCTAATCAAAGATGATGAATTAGAAAAGGCATGGGAAGAGGCAAAAAACAACAGGGAAACTATAGAAGACCACCTCCTGAGAAACTTTAAGATCTCGAAGGCAGAAATCGGTAAATCCTTAAAAGAATTTTACAACTGCAATTTTACTACCTTCAACGATAACTATCCCATACCATTTGATTTATTACGAAATCTAAAAGAAGAGTACCTTCGTCGTGAAATGTGGGTTCCCCTCGAAAGGTCAGATGGAAAGATCAGGATTCTTGTTGACGATCCCAATAATATCCTGAAACGAGACATGATTGAAAACCTTCTAAAAACAACGTCTGTTGAATATGATGTAGCCCTTTATGAAGACATACTGAAATTTATCAACTATTTCTATCAAACGGAAGGGGTCAAAGAATCTATTTCCGATCTCGTAGGAAGGCTTGATGAGGAAGAAGAGGCAGAAGAAGATTTCTTTTTGGAATCAGACAGCATAATCATGCAACTCGTCAACAAGGTGATCAATGATGCAACTTCACAAGGCGCTTCAGATATCCATGTAGAACCCAGCCTGATAAAGAAAATCGTGGGAATAAGATTCAGGGTAGACGGTGATTTGAGTCTATACCAAACCGTTCCTTTTAACTACAGGGCCGCAATTGTCTCAAGAATTAAGATTATGTCAAACCTCGATATCACTGAGCGGAGAATTCCCCAGGATGGAAAAATAAAGTTCAGGCAACCCGGCGGACAAGATATAGAACTCCGTGTGGCAACGGTACCTACCCAGGGAGGTGTCGAGGACGTGGTTATGCGTATCCTTGCCAAAGGCGAAACAATGCCTCTTGAAGCTATGGCCCTGTCGCCTCAGAATTATGAGACAATAAAAGGCCTGCTGGAAAAACCGTATGGCATGATTCTGGCCGTTGGGCCGACGGGATCGGGTAAAACTACCACTCTCCATGCAGGACTAAGTTATATAAACAGGCCGGAAACAAAGATCTGGACTGCAGAAGATCCTGTCGAAATTACACAGCAAGGACTCCGCCAGGTTCAGGTTAATCCCAAGATTGGTTTTGATTTCGCGCACGCCATGCGTTCATTCCTCAGGGCTGATCCGGATGTTATTATGGTAGGGGAGATGAGAGATTACGAAACGGCCAAGACCGGTGTTGAGGCATCCCTTACCGGACATTTAGTCTTCAGTACGCTTCATACCAATAACGCTCCGGAAACGATTGTAAGGCTCCTTGATATGGGAATCGATCCCTTGAATTTTGCCGATTCCCTCCTGGCCATACTGGCACAGAGACTGGTAAGAACACTTTGTAAAAAATGTAAGGAAGAATACCATCCGGAGCAAGAAGTATACGATGAAATGGTAAGAAATTATGGAGAAGAACAATTTGCCAGGTTGAATATACCCTATAATGATGATTTCAAGTTGTTTCGTCCCAAGGGCTGCCGTGAATGTAATGATACAGGCTATAAGGGGCGGATGGGAATTTACGAGCTTCTCGTCTCAACAGACGAAATAAAGAGATTGATACAAAAACGCGAGTCCGTTGAAGCTTTGCGCGATTTAGCAATCTCCCAGGGTATGACCACCCTCCTTCAGGACGGCATAATGAAGGTCTTTTCCGGGTATACAGATCTCCACCAGGTAGTAAGGGTCTGTATGAAGTAAGTGTAACTATTTTCCCCCTTTCAATTTCATCTGCCATTGATTGATTCTGTTCATGGCTTCCAGCGGGGTCATATTGGAAACATCGATTTTCTTCAGTTCGTTTATAATATGATCCTCGTCATCCCAAAAAAGGTTTAACTGTCCTGTCTTCTCCCTTATGTCTGGTTTCTTGCCTCTGGCTATCTTCGGCATTCCCACTTCATCGAGTTCACCCTTTTCCAGATTTTCCAGAATCTCTTTCGCCCTTACAATAACACCTTCAGGAACACCGGCGAGACGTGCCACCTGGATACCATAACTTCTATTTGTACCACCTTTCACAATATTTCTGAGAAATATGATCCTGTCCCCCCATTCCTTCACGGCTATACTGTAATTTTTAACCCCCTCATTTGCATGGGCCATGTCTGTCAATTCGTGATAGTGAGTTGCAAAAAGGGTTCGAGCGCCCAGTATTTTATGATCATGAATATGTTCCGCCACTGCCCACGCAATACTGAGGCCGTCAAACGTACTGGTTCCCCTCCCCACTTCATCAAGTAATATAAGACTTTTTGAAGTGGCATTATTCAGAATGTTAGCAACTTCATTCATTTCAACCATAAAGGTGCTTTGCCCCCTGGCCAGACTGTCCGCTGCACCCACACGGGTAAATATCCTGTCAACTATCCCTATTCTTGCCTCCGAAGCAGGAACAAAGCTCCCCATCTGTGACATCAGAACAACAAGAGCTACCTGTCTTATATAAGTCGATTTACCCGCCATATTGGGCCCCGTGATGATAAGGAACCGATTATTATTGCAGTCAAGCAGGATGTCGTTCGGCACGAAACCATCATGGAGACCCATTCTTTCTACAACGGGGTGCCTGCTCTCTTTTATTTCAATCCTGTCCTCCTCATCTATCTTTGGACAGCAGTAGTTATATCTCTCGGCAACCTCTGCAAGAGAAACCAGGGCATCAAGATCAGCCAGAAGTGAAGCAGTCTTCTGAATCTTCTTTATCTCCTTTCCCAATCTTTCCCTTATTTCTACAAACAGTGAATATTCCCTGTCTTTTCTTTTATCCTCCGCATGAAGAACGGTGTATTCATATCCCTTCAATTCCTGGTTAATATATCGTTCCGCATTAACAAGGGTCTGTTTTCTTATATAATCATCGGGCACCAGACCGGTATTCGCTTTTGTTACCTCTATATAATACCCGAACACATTGTTGAACCCTACTTTTAGTGTATTGATACCAGTCCTTTTTCTTTCCTTCGCTTCAAGAGAAGCAATCCATTTCTTGCCGTCTGTGCTGACCGAGATTAACTCGTCCAGTTCACTGTCATAGCCTTCTTTGATAACATTCCCCTCACGGATAGTCATGGGAGGATCATCAACAATGGACTCCTCTATCAGATTCACCATGTGGGGCAATTCGTCGAGACCGGTATACAAGGAAAAAATAAGAGGAGTCTCCATCTCTGAAATCACCTCTTTGATCTCCGGCATGGCCCTTAAGGATTCTTTTAGTGCTATCAGATCTCTTCCGTTGGCTATACCCATGGAAATCCTGCTTCCCAGTCTCTCCAGGTCGTAGACACGGGAAAGCAGATTGTGTAAATTTCTCCTCAACAGATGATGTTCCTTGATCTCAGATACAGCTGCCAGCCTTTCCCTTATCTTGTTCGGTGTAACGAGGGGGTAGTTCAGCCACCAGCGCAATCTTCTTCCCCCCATGGCAGTCGAAGTAACATCAAGAACATGAATCAGGGAACCCTCTTTCCTGTTTTCCTGAATCGTACCGAATAATTCAAGATTTCTCTTGGCGCTGTTGTCCAGTACGAGGTAGTTGTCTGCATTATACCATTTGACATCGTTTATATGGTCTAATCTCTCTTTTTGTGTTTCCTTTACATATCGAAGTGCCGCCCCTGTTGCCGATGTCATTGCCGAATGTCCTGCAAAATCAATCTTTTGAATTACATCATCGTTGAAGTTCTCTTTAAGAAGATCAAGGGCTTCATCAAAATTGAAATAGTCAGATGGAAAATAATTGATCCTGCAATCGATCGCCTCCTGTAAAAAAGTCTTAAGAAAAGCCTTTCCCTTCAATTCTTCACTTATAATGATTTCCCTGATATCAAGCCCTGCAATTTCATTGAGAAAATATTCCCTGTCTTCTGATTCGGTTACCCAAAACTCACCGGTCGAAATATCCGTAAATGCCAGACCAAAGGTACTGCCACTTACCGACAAAGCTGCCAGAAAGTTATTCTCCTTGGCTGTCAGGGAATCGGAATCGAGAACTAACCCGGGGGTAACTATGCGAACAACTTCTCTTTTGACAATCCCTTTTGCTTCCTTCGGATCTTCCATCTGTTCACAGATAGCCACCTTATACCCATTTTCGACAAGCTTCGTGATATAGGCCGAGGCTGCATGATATGGAAAACCACAGAGGGGGATACTGTTTTCTTTTCCTTTATTCCTCGACGTGAGGGTAATCTCCAGAACCCTCGACGCTGTTATGGCATCCTCAAAAAACATCTCATAGAAATCACCCATCCTGAAAAAGAGGATACAATCCTGATGCTTCTCTTTAATCTTTACATATTGACGCATTGCCGGTGTCAGATTCTCTATTCCCACCTATCTCCATCCTTCTTTTTCAGATCGATGTGATCAACATATTCTACATGCCCCCGCTCATTGATAAAGGAAGTCAAAAGCCAGCTTATCAGGCTTATAATAAGAGAACCGAAAACGGCCGTCCAGAACCCATGAACATCAAATCCTGATATAATACCGGAAGCCATTTTCAACAACAGTGCGTTGATGACAAATGTGAAAAGACCAAGGCTTAATATATTAATGGGAAGTGTTAAAATTATGAGTAGGGGACGGAAAAGGGCATTCAATATACCCAGTGCAGCTGCTGCCAGGAAAGCGGAAAAAAAATCTCTCACATGAATCCCATCCAAAAGATAGGATGCAACGATTATTGCTACCGTAAGAATCAACCATCTTATAAAAAGTCCAACCATTGATTTTATTCCCTTCCTTTGAGTTCATACGAATGACGCAAGTTGTCAATGGTCAGTTTTTCGCTACGGAAACGGACGAGTGACAACACAGGCTTAACTTCCACCTTCCATTGAGACCTTTCCAAAACTGGAAAACATCGTCAATCATTTCTCATTATATCATGTGCTCTAAACATATAATTGATATTTTTCTATCCTCTATTTGCAAAATTTTCAAGCATCAATCTTGATGCATTTGTAAAAAGTCCAACTTCTGCGTTGCGCTGCACCCTCGCCCCGTTAAAATCTCGCTACGTAATACGGCAAAGCCGATTTCCAGGGCAAGTCACTCATCCACCCGTATGGGCCTGTTCGGAGAACAGGCCCTACATATTTTGATGTGGATTGTTTGTAGGGGCCGATGCCCTCATCGGCCCATTATTCGCCTCATTCCACAAGAAACGCGTTGATTGTCTGTCAAAAAAATGACACCTAGCCAATATTCTAACCAAACATTTTGCTTCCACACAGAAATCAGCATTTGTTAAGACACTTTTTAATCATTATGACCTATCGACAAATAAAAACTACACCACAATATCTGGCATAGAATATGCAGCCGTTAAGGACAGATATGCTCAAAGCTCTCGGGTAGTTGCTTTAAACTCAGAACATAAGCCAGGGGAATAAACAAAATGAAAAGAATACTCATTGTGGATGACCATCCACTCATATTGAAGTTTATGACGAATCACCTTGAAAAAGAGGGACATCAGGTTTTGACGGCACAAGATGGTCTTTCAGCACTGGACATTTTAAACACTTTCGTTCCGGATATCATGTTTGTTGACCTGGTTATGCCGAATATCAGCGGTGACAAGCTGTGCAGCATTATTCGTAAGATGCCAAAGCTGAGAGACACATACCTTGTTGTTCTTTCCGCTATTGCGGCTGAAGATGAAAATATAAACCTCTCCGAATTAGGGGTAGATGCATGTATTGCAAAGTGCCGGTTTGATAAAATGGGTAAACATATCCTTGCTGCCCTGGATCAAGCAGATCTGGGAACTTCAACGGGTTTCACCGGCGAAATATTGGGCATTGAAGAAGTCCGTTCTCGTCAAATTACGAAGGAATTACTCTCGGCAAAACGACACTACGAAGTTATTCTGGAGAGCATCGACGAAGGAATTTTAGAAATTACATCTGATGCAAGGATCATATATGTAAACCGGGTCGCTGCCACTCTGACCGGGAAATCCGACGAAGATGTGCTTGGTTTAAATTTTACTGAACTTTTTCACGAAACCGATCGCCCCAGAATTATATCCTTGCTGGAGGCAAAGAAAACATCTTCTCAAGCAATTACTAAAGACTCTCCAGTGATGCTCAATGGTAGACAGGTTGTATTCAAAATTCTGCGACTCCAGGAGGAAGAGAACAAGTCTGTCGTTATCCTGAAAGATGTTACAGAGGAAAAGCAAAGGGAAGTCCAGATTCGACAAGCCCAAAAGATGGAGGCTATCGGCACCCTGGCCGGCGGTATTGCTCATAAGTTTAATAACCTGCTCATGGGGATACAGGGAAACACTTCTTTGATGCTTTTAAGCACCGACTCTTCGAATCGACAACATAAGAGATTAACAAATATTGGGAAACTGGTTCAAAGCGGATCCCGGTTAACCGATCAGCTTCTTGGATACGCCAGGGAGGGAAGATATGAGATCAAGCCTGTTAATTTAAACGAGCTGGTAGAAGAAACATCTGAAACAATTGGCAGGACAAAAAAGAAGATTACCGTTCATCGAGATCTTGCCAATAACCTGTTTATGATAGAGGCGGATCGAAAGCAGATCGAGCAAACTCTCCTGAATCTGTACGTCAATGCCGCAGATGCCATGCCGGAAGGGGGAAATCTCTTCTTGAAGACCATGAATGTTACTCACAATGACATGGACACCAGGATTCACAATCCAAAGCCGGGCAATTACGTTATGATAGCTGTTACAGACACCGGCACAGGTATGGAGGAAAAAACGCGTGAACGGATTTTTGATCCTTTCTTCAGTACCAAGGAAACGGGACAGGGTACAGGTCTTGGACTGGCTGCGGCTTACGGCATAATTAAAGGACACGGTGGATACATCGATGTTAAATCCAGGAAAGGAAAGGGAACTACTTTCAAAATCTATCTACCCGCAAAAGAACCAGAAGGTAAAACAGAAGGCGTGGGGGTTGGAGAGACATCGGAAGCATTCGTACATGGGAAAACCATTCTTCTGGTGGATGATGAAAAAATAGTCAGGGAAGTGGCTCAGGAAATGTTACAGGTCATGGGCTGTAAGGTCTTAACGGCAAAGGGCGGAAAAGATGCTATCAAGATTTACGAAAAAAATGGCGACACTATTGACCTGGTTCTTCTGGACATGGTTATGCCGGATATGGGGGGCAGCAAAGTGTACGACCGTCTAAAAGAAAAGGATCCGGGCATAAAGGTTCTTCTTTCCAGCGGATACAGCATTGATGGGGAAGCAATGGAAATCATGGAACGTGGCTGCCACGGGTTTATCCAGAAACCATTCAATATTAGCGATCTGTCGCAAGAGATAAAGAAGATTCTGAACAACGATTGATGGCTTCGTAAAAAGTCCAACTTCTGCGTTGCGCTGCATCCTTCGTCATTGCGGCGTACCGTAAGTACGCCTCATTCCTCAGGATTTGCGCGCCTTGAATTTGAAGCTTTTTACTTTGCCATCTAAATTTGACATAAGGAGGAGGAATTATGGAATTTTCAAGAAGACACTTTTTCAAAAGTATGGGTGCTGTCATTGGTATGGCCGGACTCCACGGCCTTTTGAAAGTCGATGAAGCCCACGCGGCCGAAAAAAGCCCGGCAGGTCAGGGCAAGGTCGGCATTGAGTGGCTCGGTCATGGAAGTTTTCTGTTTACTTCGTGCAGGGGAAAAACGATTCTGTTCGATCCCTGGATCAGCACAAATCCCAAATGCCCGGGAAAGTACAGGAAAACAGGCGGGTTTGGGAAAGTCGACTATATCCTCTGGACTCACGGCCATGTCGATCACTTTATGCTCCCCGACGCCAGGGATCTGGTGGCCTCTTACGCACCGAAAATCGTAGCTCCCTGGGAATTAAGTTTCTTCATCAAGGCTGAGATACCGGGCGCCGATTGCCAGACCTTTGTCCTCGGCAATAAAGGGGCAACGGCCGATTTTGACGGCATAAAGATAACAATGGTAGAAGCGTTTCATTCTGCAGGCGCTCAACTGACAGGATTTGAGGGAACCGCCCGGTTTGTGGGAGAGGCTGTTGGCTATATCATGGAATTCGAGAACGGCCTCAAGATTTACCACTCGGGAGATACGTCCCTGATGGGGGACATGAAACACATCATCGGTGACTTCCATAAGCCGGACATAGCAATCCTTCCTATCGGGGGGGTGTTCACAATGGGGCCCGACGAAGCGGCTTTTGCCTGCAAACTGATCAGACCGAAAATTGCAATTCCCGAACACTACGGCACATTCCCTGTTCTGGTACAAACAAGTGACGGCTTCAAAAAAAAGGTAAGCAGTCTTGCCCCCAAAGTGAAGGTACTGGACATGAAACCGGGGGAACCGGTAAAGATATAATAACCGATTAGCGTTGCCCGTCATGAAAGACAAGTCAGGCACTGGCTCTGCCTTAAAGGAGAAAATTCATGGGCGATAAAGCTCAGGAAGACGACTTTCGTGTCAAGACATCGATTTTTTATAAGTTGTTGCTCCCTGTTGTCCTTCTGGTATCTGTTGCGGTGGGCATAACCACTTACTATGCCGTTAAGCTTGAATCCAAAGCCCTCACCCAGGGATTGATTCATACTGCCACCCACATGGCAGATAATATAGCTTCGAGTGCCGAAAGCGCTTTCTGGTCATTAAACTGGATTTATGTGGAAAAACAATTACATAAATCCCACCAAAGAAAATGTGAGAAACTGATCTATGCAAAACTCGTCAAACCAGATGGGGAAGTGTATCTTGCCGACAAAAAAGAATATTACGGAGACAACGTTGATACCTCCCTCCTTGTAGCCAAGGAGACATTGTTTCAGGATCATTTATTCACCGAGACGAATGAACGCGGAATTCTGCTTGTAGAACCGGTCAAGATCGGTAAAGACACGTGGTATGTCATTCTGGGAATTTCATTACGATCAATCGAAGCATCTGTGAATTTGCTCATCTTCCGCAACCTGTCACTCGGCGCTATCATTGTTCTGCTTGGGGTAATCATATCGTTTTTTCTGTTTCGCTCTATCTCCAAGCCGATCATCAATCTCGCACATACGGTAAAAAATATCTCGGATGGAGATTTTGATCAAAAAGTGATCATTACATCGACGGATGAAGTAGGTCTGCTTGGCCGATCATTCAACCAGATGATGGATAAATTGAATGCGGCAAGGGAGGAAGAACGCAAGAGCAAACGAGAGATTGAGGAGAAAAATATTAGTTTTGAGCGTGAAATGGAGGAACGCAGGCAGGCACAGGCGGCCTTACAGCAAAGTGAAGAAAAGTATCGAAACATTCTTGAAAGTATCCAGGAGGGTTACTTTGAGGTTGATCTTGTCGGAAACCTGACTTTTTTCAATGAAGCACTCCACAGGATATCAGGATATTCCAGAGAGGAAATGCTTGGGATGAACAACCGTGAATACACCACTCCTGAAACTGCCCACAAAATGTATAAAATCTTTGGCGAAATTTATCGCACGGGAAAACCCGCAAAGGTAATCGATTATGAAATAATCCTAAAAGATGGCAGCAGAAGAGTTTTTGAACTTTCCGCTTCCCTGAAGCGAGACATTAAAGGTAAGCCAACGGGGTACCGCGGCGTTGTTCGCGATATGACAGAACGCAACCAGTATGAATTACAGCTAAAACGAACGAAAGAAGAGGCAGAAGCAGCAAATCGCGCGAAGAGCGAATTCCTTGCCAATATGAGCCATGAACTCAGAACACCCTTAAACGCCATCATCGGGTTTACAGAACTTGTTGTGGATAGAAGTTTTGGAGACATTAACGATGTTCAGGAGGAATATCTAAACGATGTCCTCCAGAGCAGCCGGCATCTTCTTGCCCTGATCAACGACATCCTCGATCTATCCAAGATTGAGGCGGGCAAACTGGAACTTAAACCTTCAAATGTTAACCTGGAAATACTGTTAAAAAACAGCCTGGTCATGGTCAAAGAAAAGGCTATGAAGCACGGGTTAAAATTATCAACAAAGATAAAAAAAGGACAGAACACAATACACGCCGACGAACGCAAGCTGAAACAGGTCATTTACAATCTCATTTCCAACGCAGTCAAATTTACACCGGATGGAGGTTCCATAATCGTTTCCGCATGCTCCTTGAATCTACCTGAAAGACGTATGCCGACCCAGGACGGACGAGAAATCACCCTGCCGGCGCCAAATGACCATGAACAAACGAATAAAGCAAATTTTGTGGAGGTTTCCATAAAAGATACCGGAATCGGGATCAGTCAAGAAAACCTGGACCGTATTTTTAAGTCTTTCGAACAGATTGACGGATCGTACAACCGGAAATATCAGGGCACCGGATTAGGTCTTTCACTGAGCAGGGATTTTGTAGAATTGCACGGCGGCAGGATCTGGGCGGAAAGCGAAGGAGAGGACAAGGGAAGCACTTTTCGCTTTGTAATACCGGTTTAGTAGCTGGATGATAGATGATGGAAAGGAGAATGTAAAAATAATGGATGAAGAGTTGTTGAAAGATTACGAAGAGGAAACACAGGCACTTTATACCGACAGCCTGACCGGCCTGTTTAATCATGGACTCTTCCAGATATTCCTGGATAAGGAAATCAAAAAGTCTCGGCGGTATGGTGAGTCTTTTACGCTTGCCTTGATCGATGTCGATTCATTCTCCCTTTACAATAAGCAGCACGGTCCGGCAAAGGGAGACAAAGTCCTGAAAGAAATAGCAATGATCATCAACAAAAATATCCGTCAATCTGATATGGCAGCAAGATATTCAGGTGATGTATTCGCTCTTATTCTACCCAGGACGACCCCTGAAGAGGCATTCAACGCTATGGAACGTATCCGGTTGTCTGCGGAAAAATTAACTGATGGCACCCTAACGATAAGCGGAGGCCTTGCTTCGTGTCTTAAAGATGCTGCCGACAGGGAGAGTCTCATTCAAAAGACAAAAGAAGCCCTGTTCCAGGCAAAAACCGGGGGGAGAAACAGAATCTATTACTTCAAGGAAAAAAGCAGATCGATTATTGAAGAAAAAGCAAAAATTCTGGTCGTTGATGATGAACCGAAAAATGTGAAACTGCTGGATGCTATCCTCAAACAAGCCAATTACGACGTAATAAAGGCATACAACGGACAGGAGGCACTCGCGATAACAAATAAGACAGATATCGATCTGATTCTACTTGATATTATGATGCCCGAAATGAGTGGCTACGAAGTCTGTCGTCGTTTGAAAGGAAGTGAATCAACACGCATGATTCCGATCATCATGGTAACCGCATTAGATGATGTGGAATGGAAAGTCCGGGGAATCGAAGCCGGAAGCGATGACTTCATTACCAAACCACCCAATAAAGCCGAATTAATAGCCAGAGTTAATTCACTGGTAAATGTAAATGCCCTCAACAAAAAATTGACAAGTATTGAGAACGTTCTCATCTCCATGGCAAATGCAGTCGAGGCAAAGGACCCATATACGCAGGGTCATATTTCAAGGGTTTCAAATATGGCTGTGGCACTGGGCCAAAGGATGGGGCTGTCTGCAAGAGAAATCGATGATCTCCGACTCGGGGGTATTTTGCACGATATAGGAAAAATAGGTACTCCTGAAAAAATATTGAATAAACCGGGAAAGCTCGATCCGGAAGAATTCGAAATAATCAAGCAACATGCAGAGATGGGGTATAAGATATGTTTACCATTAGGAAAAACGCTGGGGCCTGCTCTCGATGTTATTCGTCATCATCACGAAAAGCTCGACGGAACCGGATACCCTGACGGCCTTAAGGACGAAGATGTCTCTATTCTTGCTCGAATCATGGGTGTAGTTGATATTTTTGATGCTCTGGTTACGGATCGGCCTTACCGCACGGCCATGTCCAGAAAAAAAGCCTTTGAAATACTGCACCAGGAAGCGGATGCAGGAAAGCTGGACAAAAACATTGTTAATAACTTTGCAGAAATGATGGAGAAACCATAGCAAAATCAGATATATATGATTTTGAAGATCTTTCCTCCCCCGGTTAATCCGCAACAGGAGGTCCACTCATGGAAGAAATAACAGTTCTGGTGATAGAAGACAACGAACTGAACCTGAAGCTGGTGAGAAGCCTGCTCACCCTCGGTCAGTATCAGATACTGGAAGCTGCAAATGCCGAAAAGGGCATTGAACTGGCCCGTGAATATCACCCGGATCTTATCCTTATGGATGTTCAGCTCCCTGGCATGGATGGTTTAACTGCCACACGTATAATCAAGAAAGATCCCGATTTAAAAGAAATTCCCGTTATGGCATTGACCTCCTATGCAATGTCGGGAGACGAAGGAAAAGCCATTGAAGCCGGTTGTGACGGCTATATGACAAAACCGATTGACACGAGATCATTTCTTGATACTATCAGCCGATTTATCAGGCATAATGAGGGCGTAAAGCCCAGGATTCACAGAATACCACCTCACAAAAGCAAATTGTTAATCGTAGATGATGAACCATTGAACATCAAGCAATTAACCGCATATCTACCCGATGACAAATACGAAATAATCGAAGCCTATGGAGGCGAGGAAGCTTTAAAAAAGGTAGCAACGGAATATCCTGATTTGATAATGATGGATATCATGATGCCGGAAATAAACGGTTATGAAGTAACGAAAATACTGAAAAACAATCCAGTGACATGGAGCATACCCATTATTTTGATCACGTCCCTTGATAGTCAGGAAAGCAAACCAAAAGGTCTTGATGAAGTCGGTGCAGATGAATTGCTTAACAGGCCGGTTAACGAGACTGAGCTTTTAGCAAGGATTAATTCCATGCTCCGATTGAAACAACACAGGGAACAATTAAAAGTTCGCACACAGTCAATGGAAACCTTCCCCGATAGAGTATCCAAAGAAGTTTCTCCGGGAAGGGAAAGAGAATTACCCACTGTTCTCCTGGTGGAAGATAATGAAAAGGATATAAGGCTCATTCAGAATTATCTTCGCGGTGAACCATATAACATTATTCTGGCAAGAAATGGTGAAGATGCAATATACCTTGTTCAAAAAAAAAAGGTGGACCTCATTTTACTCGATATTATCTTACCGAACATAAACGGTTTCGAAGTGGCCAGTCGTCTCAAAGAGATGGAAGAAACAAAAAATATTCACATCGTTTTCATAACTGCCGTGCATGATGAGGAAAGCAAGATCAAAGGTATCGAACTGGGAACGAGCGATTTCTTAACAAAACCCCTTGACAGCAGAGAACTGAGAATCAGAATCAGGAACGCACTAAAAAATAAGGCATTATTGGATGAGCTCCACTCCCATTATGAAGCCACTCTGCACTCAGCTATAACAGACGGGCTCACCGGCCTTTATAACCACGCCTATTTCATGCGTTTCCTCGAAACAGAGATTAAAAGGTCTTTACGTCAAAAGTATCCGATAACCCTGATTATGATCGATCTCGACAACTTCAAACGCTACAACGACATCCCGGGACATCTGGCGGGGGATCATGTATTGCGTGAAACAGGACAGATAATCAAGAAGAATATTCGTGAAGTAGATGTGGCGGCACGCTATGGCGGTGAGGAACTTGCCGTTATACTGCCTTACGCAGACAAAGCTGATTCTATGCGTGTTGCGGAAAGACTCAGGGAAGCCATCGGTTCCCACGCTTTCCTGGAAAAACATCCCTCTTTCGGACGGATAACCGCCAGCTTCGGAATAGCGTCTTACCCCGCAGATGCTCTTACCCCGGAGGAGCTAATAGAAAAGGCAGGCCTTATGCTTGATAAAGCCAGGAAGGAAGGGGAAAACCAGGTTTGTATATATGAAAATTCACAGTAACTGCTCAGGTTCAAAGTTCAAGATTGGAAAGCGACCAGCTGTGAACCTTATAATCTGATTAGTTACCTTACAACAAGCCACCTGTATTCCCGGATATGGTCCAATAGTTCAAATATAATTTCGTGTTCATCCTTTGCGCAGGCCCTCGAAACAAATATGAATTTCATCTTCGGCGACTTTTTCAAGCCCACCAAATCTATCAGAGAACCGGTAGAAACATTCTTTTTCCAATACTTCGCCACCTTTATAAGATGAGAAAAGCGAATTGTAAATTCAGAATGTTCTTTCAATTTTATCTCTCTCGGAAAGCTGTCTGTTTCAAGGCCTTTTTCCAAAAATTCCATACCCCGCGGTATGATTGGATCACTTGAGTGTTCTGATATAAACACAGGAATCCCCTTCTTGCAGATTTCTTCAACAATTAAAATTGCACTCACATTAAAGTTAAAAGAACCTTCATCGGGGATATCCAATGCATATTGATTAACCAGCCTCGATACCTGACCGGGAAGGTTCCTCCTCTCAACATCTTTATATGTATCAAAATCACCGATAACCTCATTGAGTATAATCACATCTACACCGGAGATGACCGGCATCAGCTCAGTCGCATCCGCATGAATAAATGTCGTGAGACGGTCCCATGGCTCCAGGATCTTTTTTTGCTTCTTTAGAAGAGACATGGAAAGATCTACCATATAGACATGACCAACCATGGATGAATATGCCTCTAAAAGGCCTCGCATAAGGCTTCCATACCCGCCACCAATCTCGCAAACTCTGCATCCTGTCTTCAGCATGTTTTTTGCCTTAAGCATATCTCCAACCATGGCACCATAGGACTTAGGATCTTCCAGTGCTCCCATATATGGAGAATTCATGGATGCCAGGGACTCACAAATGGTAAATTCCGTCATAAGGTCTATGGGATAGTTTCTGTGATACTGGCGTGTTTCATTAATCGATACCATGAAACAATAATAGTGTATTTCAGAAAATCTGTACAGACCCAAATGAGAAAAAGATTGTACGTAGATAATTTTCAAGTCTACATATTGACGGAACTGCAAAAAAATGATCAGATGCAAATGAACTACCCCGGAGCATGCTGCGGGAAATTAGACCCAAAGAGATTAAAGATTAAATGACAAAATCCAAATTTCAAATGACATCTTCACTTACAAAAATTCAGCACGACAAGCCCGATCTAAAAAATATGACTCTCGACGAGATTGAAATCTTTATATCCCGTCTCGGAAAGGAAAAGTACCGGGCGCGTCAGATCATAAAATGGCTGTATCAATTTGGGGTTACCTCTTTTGATGAAATGACGAATCTCGCGAAGGACTTCAAAGCCGAAATCAGCAACATCTCCCGCATCAGTTCCCTTACGATTGAAAAAATCCAGGAATCAGCAGACGGCACGAAAAAAATCCTTTTTAAACTGGAAGACGGCAATTTTATCGAAAGCGTCCTCATTCGTGAAAAGAATCACTGGACACTATGTATATCAACCCAGGCAGGATGCCAGATGGGATGCAAGTTCTGCCTTACCGGAAGACACGGTTTCAAGCGCAACCTCCTCGCCTCGGAAATTGTCGATCAGATTACCATGACCCGGTTCAACACTCCCGAGGGAAAGGATATTAAAAACATTGTCATGATGGGGATGGGAGAACCACTGGCGAATTATAAAAATACCCTTAAGGCAATTAATATTATTACCACTGACTCAGGCATGGGGCTTTCAAAAAGAAAAATTACCGTTTCCACATGTGGAATTGTTCCGATGATAGAACAGCTTGGAAAAGACACAGTCATAAATCTTGCCGTCTCACTGAATGCCTCGGATAACGAAACCAGAAGTTACCTTATGCCTATTAACAGGATGTATCCCATTGAAAAACTCGTTGAGGTCTGTCGATTATATCCAATGCCAAGACGTAGAAGAATTACCTTTGAATATATTCTCATGGAGGGAGTGAACGATTCACCGGAGGATGCTGAAAATCTCGCACTACTCATGAGAGGAGTCCGTTGTAAATTCAACCTTATTCCTTTCAACGAATTCCCTGAATCCCAATTCAGTACCCCTTCTGATGAACGAATAGATACATTTCGGAAAATCCTCATTAAACACAAATACACAGCCGTCATCAGAAAAAGCAAAGGAAGGGATATCCTCGCCGCCTGCGGGCAGCTTAGGGGTGAAAAGGAGAAAGGCGAAGGGTGAAAGGCTAAGGGCTGAGAATGGAGCTGTATCGTTGGAGAATAAATCTCCACAAGTTGTTTACAACTCTTCGGCCATTGCCCTCAATATTTCGCAAGCCGTTTTTTTCCTGTCTTCCGCTTTGGTAATTGCGCTCCCCAGAACGAGGATAGAGTTGCGGCAGTCTCTGACCGCCAAATCCGGAGTGTATAACTGTTTCTGTCCTGTGCCGTGTTTCCCTGCCCATGCTATGCCGGGTGTTACGTATAGAAAGTTGGAGCCAAATCGCCTTTCCAGTTCTCCCGCCTTATTTGCAGGACATACAACACCATCCAATCCCCATTCTACAGCCAGCTCCGTTCTTTTCTTCACCAACTCGTTATAGCCGATACCTAAATTTTGAGCAGCCAGATCTTCATCGCTCATACTCGTTAAAACCGTTACCCCTATCACCTTTGGCTTCTCAATCCCGCTTGCCAGGGCTCCATCATAAGCACCTTCGAGGGCTTTCTTGCACATTGCTTCACCACCTGCAACATGCACATTGAAAATATAAACACCCTTAACTGCACATGCTTTGCCGGCCTCATAAACCGTATTTGGAGTGTCATGTAATTTCAAATCAAGGAAAATATTTCCTCCCCTGTCATGAATCTCTTCTATAATATTCACACCTTCATTGCCCGCTGCTGTATGAAGCTGTTTCCCTACCTTGAATGTCCCGACATAATCCGAAAGTTCCGCTGCAAGTTCCAGGGCATCCTGTACGGTTGGCACATCCAAAGCGAGACAAACTCGTTTGCGTGCCAGTTGTTCCTTCGCTGTCAACTCTGCCATATTGAATTACCTTTTTTAAAATCAAGAGACATTATACGTGAATCGGGGATCGGTTATCGAGTATCGAACCACGATACACGATACACGAAAAACGTCTTAATATTTAGATCACTCGTAACAGTTCACTCAACGTGGGATGCGGAATGACCCAGTTTCGTAAATGTTGTATGGTCATCTTATTTACCACAGCAAGGCTCATCGGTGCAATCAATTCGGCTGCTTCCTCACCAACTATTGTAACACCAATCAACACTCCATCACTAAACATGGCTTTCACAAAACCATTACCCATTAGCCCCGTTCTGGCAATAATATTACCACCATATTCCACTTTCTTCACTTCTATGTTCAGCCCCTCTTTTTTTGCCTGTTCCTCTGTCAGGCCGACACGGGCTACATTGGGATGGGTATAGACGACGGCGGGAATTGCGGCATCCGAATATGTTATTGAGCCATCACCAAAGAGGTCGCTTGCAAGCGCCCTGCCCTGCGCCATGGCACGATGAGCCAGTAGGATTCCGCCTGTCGTGTCGCCGACGGCGAAGATGTTTTCAATATTTGTCATGGATCTCTCATTGACTTTAATCCCTCTCCGGTCATACGCAATGGATAATCGGTCCAGTTCTTTTGTCCGCAGCGCCGGTTCCCTTCCGACACATATAAGGGCATACTCCGCACTAAATTCCCGATCCGAATCCTTACACTTTCCCCTGATACAAACCCCATCATCCATCTCTTCCACCGAATCTATTGCTGTCGATGTATGAACGCCTATGCCAAGCTTTTTCAGTTCACCTTCAAGGAAGTCGGCTGCTTCCCGTTCTTCGTTAGGCAGAAGCTGATCCACGAGTTCAAGGAGTGTTACTTTTGTTCCCATTTCTGCCAAAAAGGTTGCAAACTCAACCCCGATAGCACCACCGCCCACGACGATTATGCTCCCGGGCAAGATGTCCATGGAAAGCAACCTGTCCGAACTCAGGATGCGATCTGAAAATTCCACGTTCGGCAATATGGCGGGCTTTGATCCCCAGGCAATGACAATATGTTTTGCCCTGATTTTCTTCTTCACACCGTCGGAAGCAATCACCTCTATGTCTTCCGGAGAGACAAGAATTCCTTCCCCTTCGATGCACCCGGCACCTGTTTCCTTGAGGGTTTTCTGCACACCAAGCGATGATACCCGAACCATCTGATTCTGGTGACGCTTCATAACGGAAAAGTCAAAAGAAGTCTCCCCGACGGTGATGCCCATTCTTTTGAGCTTTTTTATATCACCGTATTTTTTGCTGCACGCCAGGAGGGCCTTGGTAGGGATGCATCCCCAATGTACACAGGTTCCCCCCCACGTACTTTTTTCGATAACAGCCACCTTTGCACCCAAGCGGGCGGATTCTTCCGCCGCGGCATGTCCGCCGGGTCCGGCACCGATGACCACTAAATCGTAATCCATAAGAGTTGTGCTTCCCTTCCTTATTTCATAAGAGCGGCATGATATGAGCTGCGAACCAGCGGGCCCGATTCTACAGATGTAAATCCCATCCCAAAAGCAATTTGCTTGAGTTCGGCAAATTCATCGGGATGATAATACTTGCGAACAGGCCAGTGATTCCGTGTTGGCTGCTGATATTGACTGATAGTCAGGCGTTCACAATTGACATCTGCCAGATCGTTGATCAGCTCCAGGATATCTTCCCACTTTTCTCCGAGCCCTATCATGAATCCTGATTTGCTTGCAATATTTCCTTCATATTCGTGTATACGCCGAAGCATTTCTAAGGAAATATTGTAATCACCTTGTGGACGAATTTTCGTGAACAGAGGTCTTACCACCTCCATATTGTGATTGATGACATTCGGTTGTGCCTCAATAATCAAACCCAGGGCTTCCCGTTTGCCACGCAGATCGGGGATGAGGACTTCGACTTTGCAATCCGGATTCTCATAGCGCAGGAGGTTGACACACCGGGCAAAGATTCCCGCCCCTCCATCGGGAAGATCATCCCGCGTGACAGATGTAATGACAATATATTGCAGGTTGAGTTCCCTGACGGCCTCGGCCAGACGTTCCGGCTCTTCTTCATCAATCCCCCGTGGGATTCCGGATCGAATATTACAATATCGGCAGTTTCGGGTGCAGATCTCGCCTAAAATCAGAAAAGTCGCCGTCCCGGAATGAAAACATTCGGTAATATTGGGGCAGCGTGCTTCCTGACATACGGAATGCAGATTATAAGCTGCCAGAACCCGCTTTACCCGCTTGAACTCTGCCGTATTGGGCAATCTGACCTTCAGCCAGTCAGGCTTTCGAATGATCTGTGATTCAGTCCTTTCAGGATTCATAATTCATAATTCGGAAATCGCAAAGCGTAATTCGGGAAACGTTATCCGATTTCCGATCGTAAACACAAGGTTATTTTCCACGCCAGCATACATCAGGCTTTCGTGCCGCCGTTACTTCATCCAGCCGTTTCACCAGCGTTGAGTGAGGTGCGGACTTGACAAAGTCGGGGTCTTCCCTTGCTTCCTTTGCAATGGCAATCATGGCATCACAGAAGGCATCCATAGTCTCTTTGCTCTCCGTTTCATTTGGTTCAACCATAATGGCCTCGGATACAATCATGGGGAAATATATAGTTGGCGGGTGGAAACCGTAGTCAAGAAGCCGTTTTGCAATGTCGGACGTATGTACCCCGCTTTCTTTTACCTGTTTCCTTCCCGAAAAGACACACTCATGCATGCAAATCCGGTCAAAGGGCAAATCATAACAGGGCTTCAACCTTTCTTTAATATAATTGGCATTCAGGACTGCCATATCACTTGTTCGTTTCAACCCGTCCGGCCCCAGTGTTCGTATATAGGCATAGGCCTTTACCATGACGTTAAAATTACCATAAAATGCCTTTATCTTGCCGATGCTGTCCGGGTATTGATCATCCCATATATACTGATTATCATTTATAACGATACGGGGAACCGGCAGGAATGAGACCAGATTTTTCATGACACCCACCGGTCCGCTTCCGGGACCACCACAGCCGTGAGGCGTCGAAAACGTCTTGTGCAGATTCAATTGAATTACATCAAACCCAATATCACCCGGTCTGGTTTTGCCCATAAAGGCATTGGCATTGGCTCCGTCACAATAAAGGAAGCCTCCCTTTGCATGGATAATCTCAGCAACCTCTTCTATGTTTCGCTCAAAGAGCCCCAGGGTATTTGGATTCGTCAGCATGAGGCCGGCCACGTCTTCTGTCATTAATTCACGCAGATGATCGATATCCACACCGCCTTCGCTGTTGCTGCGCACAGTGACGGCCTGATATCCGCAGAGCGCACCCGATGCGGGATTGGTTCCATGCGCGGCATCTGGAATCAGGATCCGGCTTCGCTTCTCTTCCTTTTTATCAAAATACTTTTTAATCAACATGATACCTGTCAGTTCACCGTGTGCTCCAGCTGCCGGCTGCATTGTAAACTCGGCCATTCCGAATATTTCGCTGAGATATCGCTGCAATTCATAAATGAGCTGTAAATTACCCTGAGAAAATTCAGCAGGGGCATAAGGATGAAGGGAAGTGAAACCGGCAAGCCGGGCCACATCCTCATTAATCTTGGGGTTGTATTTCATCGTACAGGAGCCAAGAGGATAAAACCCCACGTCAACGCCGAAATTGCGTCTGGACAGATTTGTATAATGACGAATCAGGTCCAGTTCGGCCACTTCGGGCAGATCGACATCATCCCGTAAAAGGTTTTTATCGATGACACCTTCAATAGATACGTCAGGCACATCGCTCTTCGGAATGCTCGAAGCCCTGCGTCCGGGACGACTTTTTTCAAAAATTAATTCCATTCATCCTCTCCTTTTTGGTTCGTGTATCGTTTATCGTGGTTCGTTGCTCGTTTTTCGTGTATCGGTTATCGTGATTCGATAACCGATACACGATCCGCGATACACGACTTAATTTCCACCAGCAATTGTAACGACCCGATCAATATCTTCCCTGCTCAGCATTTCCGTAGCGCAGAAAATCATGGCATTTTTCAGTTCAGGGTAGTCTTTCTCTAATTCATAGCCGCCTATGATGCCCTGATTTTGCAATTTTTGATTGGCTGCCTTCGAATCGGGGCAACGGATGACAAATTCGTTGTAAACGGAGCCCGGGAAGACTACTTCCCATCCCTCGAGCTCAGAGAGCCTCTTTTTCAGATACTGTGCTTTCTGTACATTGAGTTCGGCAAGTTTTTTGAGATTTTTCCCCAGGCTGACGAGGTAAACGGCTGCCGCAAGCGCGCACAAGGCTTCATTTGAGCATATATTAGAAGTCGCCCGTTCCCGCCTGATGTGCTGCTCCCGCGTCTGCAGCGTAAGCACGAAACCCCTTTTGCCCTCTTTATCGACAGTTGCACCGGCGAGCCTGCCGGGAATCTTCCTTAGAAATTTGTTAGTGCTTGCAAAAACTCCGAGATAGGGTCCTCCGTAATTGAGAGGATTGCCGAAACTCTGCCCTTCTCCGACAACGATATCCGCACCCGATTCACCGGCGGGTTTTAAAATACCGAGGGAGGTTGCGTCCGTAAATCCTGAAACAAGCAATGATCCTTTCGCGTGTACGACAGGTTTAACGGCTGAAATATCTTCAATAATGCCGAAGAAATTGGGACTCTGGATTAAAACGGCAGCGGTGTTATCATCCACGGCCTTCTCCAGGGCACTTTCATCCATCTGCCCGGAGCCGCCATAGGGAATCTCAACTACTTCATATCCATTTGCCCAGCAATATGTCTTGATGACCTGGCGGTATTCCGGATGAACGGACCGAATTACAATGATTTTATCACGGTTCAAGGTCTTGCAGGCCAGTACGGCAGCCTCTGCCATAGCTGAAGCACCGTCATACATGGATGCGTTGGCAACCTGCATACCTGTAAGCTTTGCGATCATTGTCTGATATTCATAGATGGCCTGTAGAATGCCCTGACTGATCTCGGCCTGATAGGGTGTGTAGGCCGTGTAAAACTCGGAACGGGAAATGACATGTCCAACCACAGATGGCATATAATGATGATAAGCACCTGCTCCCGTCAAGGTAATCGCCGGAAGGGAATTTTTTGCACTTATACCATTCATTAACCCTGAAATTTCCTGCTCCGACAGAGAAGACGGCAAATCAAGCAGTTTCTTCAGACGGTATTTCTCGGGAATATCTACAAATAGTTCATCAAGAGACTCGATGCCTATTGTCTGCATCATCTCCCTCAGATCATCCTGGGCATGAGGTATATAATCCATGCGGTAATCCTTTCTTCAACAAAGGTTCAAGGTTCAAGGACAAAGGAGCAAGGATCAAGGTGCAAGGAAAGACCTTTAGCCTTTAGTCCTCATTGCTCGTTGCTCATTGCTCGTTGCTCATTGCTCATTGCTCAGCCCTTGCGGCTTCGCCGCATCTCAATGTTCCTCTTCTTCAACTAAAGCGGTATAGCCGGCCGCGTCCATCAGATTATCCAATTCGGCGGGATCATCCATTTTAATTTTGGCTATCCAGCCCTCACCAAAGGCATCCTTATTTATGAGTTCCGGCTGATCCTCCAGGATCTCGTTGATTTCGACAACCTCGCCGCTGACGGGAGAATAAACGTCAGAAACCGATTTTACAGATTCTACCACTGCTACCGGCTCCAGCTGCTTCACCTTTTTCCCCATCTCTGGAAGTTCCACGTAGACAATGTCCGTCAGTAATTCCTGGGCATGATCAGTAATACCCATGGTGATCGTCCCATCTCCATTATCCTGTCCCCATTCGTGCTCTTCTGAATACCTTCTGTCATCCGGATTCGGTTTGGCCATTTTATCCTCCTCTTATTTTCACCTTTTATAAAAGGGTAGTTTGACGATTTTTGCCTTCGCCTGCTTATTGCGAATTTGAATACTTATTTCAGTGCCCGGTTCTTTACAGGATTCAGGGACAAAAGCCATCCCGATTGCCTTATTCACGGTTGGTGCAAATGTTCCGGAGGTCACCTCCCCTATCTCCTGACCGCTCTTGAATACCTTATACCCGTGCCGCGCGATTCCCCTCTCTTCCATCTCAAAGCCGACAAGCTTTCTTTTTAACCCGTCTTTCTTCTGTTTTCTCAAGATCTCACTACCGATGAAGTCTTTTTCGAGATCTGTTATCCATCCATAAACGACTTCTAAAGGCGTTGTCGTTTCATCCATATCATTTCCATACAGCATCATTCCGCATTCCAGGCGCAATGTGTCCCGTGCACCCAATCCGACCGGCTTCAAACCATATTCAGCGCCTGTCTCTAAAAGCTTATCCCATACATCCCCCGTTCTTCCAGCTTCCATGTAAATTTCAAATCCGTCTTCACCGGTATAGCCACTGCGTGATATCAATGCCGGAACATCCAGTATTTGTGATTCCATGGAATTATAAAACTTTAAGGGGGCCAGCTCATGAGAAACCAGTTTCTGCAGGATAACTTCGGACCTGGGTCCCTGTATGTCAATCTTTCCAGTTTTATCCGTCATATCAATGATCCGAACATTGGAAAAACCCTTTTCTTCCCTTATTTTCTGCATCCAGTTCAAGTCCTTATCTTTTGAACCGGCATTTGTCACGAGGCGATAATGATCTTCAGCAAGCATGTAAACTGTAAGATCATCCATGATCCCGCCCTGCTCATTGGTCATTACACTGAGTTTCATCTGACCGATTTTCTGTCCTTCCAGGTTTCTCGACATTACCAGCTGCAACAGCTCGAAAGCAGAAGGACCTGTTACATCGATTTCCCCCATGTGACAGATGTCAAAGAGCCCCGCAGCCTCTCTGGTCGCACGGTGTTCTTCCATAACGCTGGTGTACTGGACCGGCATGGCCCAACCGCCGAAATCGATAATTGTGGCGCCTAATTTCAGATGATAATCATACAGGGGAGTCTTCCTCATTTTTGTCTCCTTTCAGAATCAGGGCTGGTTCGGTGGCCACTTCGCACGAAACCGTGTGGCGCAAATTTGTTTGCTTGATAATGAAGAGCGAAATGTTAATTCGCAGTGAAAAAAATGCAGAATTGGCTAATATTTCGCTTGCCTGATAACCCCAACTGAAAATTCCAGTGTTGAGACAATACTATAAGGTCCGTGATATTTCAAGGTGTAAAATTGAAGATGATTCGGCAAAGTTAATATATTTGTTTTCATTAATAAATTCATATGTTATGGAAGTCATACAAAATATCAGAGGTTGTGAACGATATGAAGATACATCTTGACTGTATTCCATGCTTTCTAAGACAGGCGCTGCAGGCTGCAAGATTTTCAACAGATAACGAAAAAAAGCAGGCAGATGTTTTAAGGGCTTCCCTTACTGCTATTTCTGAAGGCAACTGGCACGATACACCATCCGTCATAGGGTTCAAGGTTCATTTTACCGTCATGGATATTCTAGGGGTAAAAGATCCATACAGAGAGGAAAAAATACGGAGCAATGCCATCGTACTTGATATGTACGAGGATCTTCAAAAAGAGATTGAAAGCAACAATGACCCTGTAGATAAGGCCATCCGGTTTGCCATCGCGGGAAATATCATGGACTACGGCGCAAAGTCAGAATTCAATATTCATGACACGCTACAGCGTTTAAAGCACGAAGACCTCAAAATCGATCACTCAACAGAGCTGAAGAAAGATATAAAGAACGCCAAAACCATAGCATACATTACGGATAATGCGGGAGAAATAGTATTCGACAGGCTTCTTATGGAAACAATGGATAAAATTTATGGCAAAAAAGAGTGGCATGTGCACGTCAAGGCGAGGCCAATAATAAATGATGCAACCATTGAGAATGCAAGGCAGGCCGGGCTGGACAAGGTTGAAAATATAACAATAGATGTTATTGATTTTGGCCGGGACTATGACGACCGGACAGATCCGGAATTCCTCGGAAAATTTGCGGCATATGATGTAGTCATATCAAAGGGTCAGGGAAATTACGAAGCGCTCAGCAACGCCGGGGGTATAAATCTCTATTTTCTCCTCATGGCCAAGTGTCCTGTTGTGGCACGGGACATCGGTGTTGATACAGGAGATATTCTGCTGATACGGCAAAGCCGCAAGGACTGAGCAACGAGCAATGAGGACTAAAGGCTAAAGGAATAATAATCCCTTGATCCTTTGCCCTGTAATTCAAAATTAAGAATTCAAAATTCAAAATTAGCTGTTTCCTTGTTCCTTGAGCCTTGAGCCTTTGCCCTTGTTCCTTGATCCTTTCTCCTTGATCCAGCATCATCTAACACGCTTACCGTTCCTGAATTTTCCTTCGTATTTTCTGCCGTCGGGATAGATCATAGTGCCCCTTCCATTAAACTCACCATCTTTCCATTGACCTGTATATTTACTGCCGTCAGGATAGGTAGCTGTCCCTTGCCCGTTACACTTGCCATCTTTAAACATCCCTGCATATTTTCTACCATCTGGATGCGTAAGGGTTCCCTGTCCATTAAACAGATCATCCTCAAATTGACCCACATATTTTCCACCGTCTGGATAGGTCAGAGTCCCTTGTCCATAATATTGATCGTCTTTCCACTGACCTGCATATTTTCCACCGTCCGCATAGGTCATGGTTCCCTGTCCATTTATCTTATCATTTTCCCACTCACCGACATATTCCATGCCGTCAGGAAAAATCATAGTCCCTTGACCATTTATCTTATCGTTTTCCCATTGCCCGGTATATTTACCACCTTCAGCGAATTTCATAGTCCCTTGACCATTATGCTGATCATCCCTCCACTCACCTACATATTTATTACCGTTAGAATAGGCCATGGTTCCCTGTCCGTTTCGCTGGCCATCTCTCCACTCACCTGCATATTCACCACCGCCGGGGTAAGTCAATGTCCCCTGTCCGGTGATCACATCATTATCAAACTGACCCACATATTTTCTGCCATCAGGATAAGTCAAGGTTCCATGTCCTGCAATCTTATTATCCTTAAACTCCCCGTCATATCTGCTACCGTCAGGATAGATCATGGTTCCCTGTCCGGTGATCACATTATTATCAAACTGACCCACATATTTTCTGCCATCAGGATAAGCTAAAGTTCCATGTCCTGCAATCTTACTATCCTTAAACTCCCCGTCATATCTTCTGCCGTCAGGATAGATCATAGTTCCCTGTCCATTGACACAATCACCTGTTATGCATTCACCAAATGTGTTCAGCGGGAAAAAACATATTAATAACAGTAAAAATATTAAAGACAATCTCATTATTTTAGTCTCCTTTTGCTGTTTTACGTATTTTCCACCAGATTTTAATAAATATCAAGATATACTTAATTTTTAAAACTTGAGATTAATACCGGAACTGGTATTATACTCCCGCATTTTTGAAGTAAAGTTACAAGGAGCAAGGAAACAGCTAATTTTGAATTACAGGGCAAAGGAGCAAGGTTCAAGGAAAAACCTTTAGCTTTTTGCTTTAAGCCTTTAACCTTTTGCCTTGAACCTTGAACCTTGAGCCTTTAGCCCTTAGCCCTTAGAAGGAGATAAATAATGACCCACCCTAAACTTGTTGAATCGATGATGAAACCTGAATTTTATCCACACGTACCGGACTCGGTTGAGCTTATTCAGACACACATTTCTTTTATTTTTATTGCCGGAGATCTGGTATACAAGGTCAAAAAAGCCGTCGATTTCGGGTTTCTTGACTTCACCACACTGGAGAAAAGACGATTCTACGTCAGTGAGGAACTCAGGCTGAATAAACGGTTCTCCCCCGACGTGTACCTCGACATTCTCCCGATATCAGAAGTAAACAGGTCTCTCATTCTCGGTGACACATCCAACGTCGTAGAGTATACCCTCAAGATGAAGCGGATAAATGAAGATCAAATGCTCTACAAACTCCTGGAGGCAGGCAGGGTAACAAAAGATGACATGGAGCGTGTGGGCAAACATCTCTCGGGAATATACAGGAGTATACCCGGTGATGAAAAATCCCGGTCATTCGGAAAACTGGATGTCATCTCCACCAATGTAGTGGAAAATTTTGATCAAACAAGAAAATATATCGGTGGTCCCGTCTCTCGTGAGGCCTTCAATGCCATAGAATTGTGGAGTAATGCCTTCATGGAAAACAATAAAGCCCTGTTCGAAAAGAGAGTCGAGCAAGGCTGCATTAAGGACTGTCACGGGGATCTCCACCTGCAGCATATCTGCATAGAGGACAACAATATCTTCATATTCGATTGCATAGAATTCAACGAGCGATTCCGTTTCGGGGATGTGGCATCTGACGTCGCATTTTTATCAATGGATTTCGATTACAACGGCGAGAGTGAGCTTGGCAATGCCTTCGTAGATGAATATATTAAGGCTTCCGGTGATATCTCAATGAAAGAAGTGCTCCTTTTCTATAAGGTGTACAGGGCATTTGTCAGGGCAAAGGTTACATCCTTCATGCTTGGTGACGAAGGTATCGATAATTCAGCCAGGGAGAATGCTTTCAAGAATGCAAAGAAATACTACGACCTTGCATATGAGTATGTAATCTGAAGGTCAAAGGCGAAAGGGCCGAGCAACGAGCAATGAGCAATGAGGACTAATGACTAAAGGTTTTTCCTTGATCCTTGATCCTTTGTCCTTGATCCTTGATCCTTTGTCCTTGATCCTTGTACCTTTATTATGTAAAAAAGGAGTTGTTCAATGAGGGAACGTTTTAAGGCATATATTGAAAAGAAACTTGAAAATGATGCGGTCTTGATTGCCTGCGGCCTTCCTGCAACCAATAAGACCGAGACAATGGAGGTTATAGCACGTATCAAGGGCTACGAGATGTTACGGACCGACCTGATACGCCGTGAGGTTCTGAAAGACGAAGACATCTTCGACGAAAAGGTTGCCTCTGACATGGATAAGAGAAAGCTCGTCTATGACAAGATGTTTTCTATGGCAGATAATATCGCATCCCAGGGAAAAGGTGTCATTCTTGATGCCACCTTCATTACCCAATCACTAAGGAGGAGGGCTGCCGGGGTGGCCGCTAAAAATCATAAGACATTTATCATCCAGCAGACACAATGCCCCCTGGAATATTCTCTTGATAAAATCTCTAAAAGAACCAGGGACAACTACGAGTCCAACGCCCTGACAGAACAGGCCTATCTAAATAACAAGAAAAATTTCGAGCCCGTAGATCTGGATGATCTTAAAAGACTGTATCCCGAATTACATATAATACATCTCCTGGTAGACACGGCCTCCGATTCGGAGGATGAATGGTTCGTGATTGACAAGGTTACTCTTTTCTCTTCTCCTCAGCAATGAGCCTCTTTGTTTCATTGATGAAATATCTTACCTTGTAATCCATCCCGAGATTTGCATATTCTTTTGCAATAATTTCAAATCTCTTCAAGGCAGCATTATATTTTTTTATTTTTAAATAGAACTGTCCCACATAAAATTCATGCTCGCCGAGCTTTTTCCTGCATTCTCTTAATCTCTTTTCTCCCATAAAGGAGAATTTACTGCTGGGAAAGCGGGTTATAAGCCTTTCAAATTTTTCTTTTGCTCTTCGTGTTTCAGATTGATCTCTATCTATTCCGCTCATCTGATTGTAATAGCACATTCCAATTTGATACATCACATAGGGAAGATTTTCATTGGTGGGATGCATATTCACAAAATCTTCATACGTCATCTCAGCCTCGGCATATTCCTCATTGCTAAAGTGTGAATCAGCAATACCTATTTCAGCCATTATTGCGAGCTTGCTTAACGGATACTCTTCCTGCACCCTTTGAAATGATTCAATTGCTTTTTTGTAATTACCCCGGTGATAATCTTCATATCCTTTCTGGTAAAGGGCTTCAGGAGTACCACGGCCAATAGACTCTTTGCTAAACCAGGCACATCCGGACAGCATTGAAACAAGAACAATTATAATAAATATTTTTACATTTCTAAAATACACTTTTTTTTGATTCCTATTCTTCTAAAAAAACCAAATGCCAAAATATTATTTCTTTGACATTTGAGCTTTGTCATTTGTCATTAACCCTATAATACTTTCTTAATAAAATCCTCAAGGCTCTCCTTGGGCACAAGACCAATTAAAGTATCCTCCAGTTTTCCGTCTTTAAAGAGCATGAGAGTCGGTATACTTCTTACACCATGAGACGTTGCAGTCTTCGGGCTATCATCGACATTGAGTTTTGCTACCTTGATTTTACCCTTATACTCCTCGGCAAGTTCCTCTATTATGGGTCCTATGGCAACACAGGGACCACACCACGGCGCCCATAAATCAACCAGGACCGGTTTATCAGACTTGATGACCTCTTCTTCAAAATTACCATCATTTACATGAATCAATAAATCTTCTTTGCCCATATTATTCTCCTTTTCACTTCTGGATGCACATTAACTTAGTAACTTTGTCACATAATGTCAAATCATGTCAAACACAATTTCATAACTACTTTGACAGGAAAATCTGTTTCTGGTACAAGTTTCCTCAAAAGCATGCGCTGGAGTAAATCAGATGAAAATTTTGGGCATTATGTCCGGTACAATTTTTCTGCATGAAAAGGGTGTCTTTAAGGATCTTAAAGAACGGGAGATGGAAAATGAATTCGGCAAAGCCCTTGTTTTCCTCTCCGATACTGTTGCCTTTATACCGAGACATGGCAAAGACCCCAAGAATCATATCCTTCCCCATCTGATTAATCATCAGGCTAATCTCAAAGCATTGAAAGATCTGGGCGTTGAAGAAGTCATCAGCATCAATTCCACGGGCTCTTTGAAAAGACATTTAAAACCCGGAACACTCGTAGTACCGAACGACTTTATAATGCCTTTCGGAGGACCTACTATCTTCAACAAGAAACCCGTACACATTATACCAACCATCAGTGAAGAGATCCGGAAGAACTGGATTGAGGCAGCTCGTGGCTGTAGCATAGATGTTGTAGACGGAGGAGTCTACTGGCAGACAACGGGCCCAAGGCTTGAAACCAGGGCTGAAATCACCATGATGGCACAGTTTGCCGATCTTGTGGGAATGACAATGGCGAGTGAGGCTGTAATTGCGAAAGAAATGGATCTGCCCTACGCATCTCTATGTTCCGTGGACAATTACGGCCACGGTCTCCAGGAAAAGGAATTGACCATGGAAAAAATACTATGGCATGCCCGCAGAAATGCCAAGGCAATTATTAAAATTATAAACAGGTACATAGAAAGGATGGCGAAATGAAATTTTCAAAACGGGGGGATAAAGGAGAGACAAGTCTGCTCGGCGGTCAGAGAGTTCCGAAATTTGATTTGAGACCCGAAACTTACGGCATACTTGATGAGGCAAGTTCGGCACTTGGGGTAGCAAAAGCGGGCACAGAAAATCAAAAAATTAAAGATATCATATTTGATGTCCAGAAAGATCTCCTTGTTATGGGCGCAGAACTTTCTACGCTTCCCGAAGATTATAAGAAACTCGGTCGCACCATTACCCAGGAGGATATAGATCGTTTAGAAAATATCATAGAAGATCTTCAAAAAGACTTTACAATGAAAAAAGAATTTATCTATCCGGGCGAGACTGTTGTTTCCGCTAAGATAGACGTTGGCAGAACAATTATCAGACGAGCGGAAAGAATGGCAGCAAGAATGAAAAACGAAGGCATGGTAGATAATGATATGATCAATCAATATCTTAACAGACTGGCCGATATGCTCTTTACGCTGGCACGATACGCTGTTGTACATGCTCAGTAATCAGGTAATTGAGCTAACAATCACCCAGAGGACACACCACCTAACATCTCAAACACAACTTTTGATTATATCTCGCTTGTCATCGACCGTCTCCGACTTTGATCGGGGATCAGGGAGGGAAGGGTCTATTTATGAAGATTCCCGCTTCCGTGGAATGACAAATAACGAGGGAGCATTATCATGGAGAGAAATAACTTGCCTGGCTATTCTTCCGATGCCGATCAACTAAGAAAATATGCGAAAGACCTTGCCGAAGTCTACAAAGCTGAAAAACAGAAGAGAAAAGAGCTTGACGCTGCCAATCAGCAACTTACCAAATATGCCGATGATCTGAACAGTACCGTCCTGAAACTAAAAGCCGCCAATCAGGAACTCCAGGAGGCCTATCTCGACACTATTCACAGACTCGTCCTTGCGGCTGAATATAAAGATGAGGATACAGGCGACCACATCGTCCGCATGAGTATATACGCTGCGTTGATAGCTGAAAAACTCGGGTTGCCGGACAGGGATGTTCAAAATATCCTTTATGCCGCTCCTATGCATGATGTTGGGAAGATGAGCATTCCGGATAGTATATTAATGAAACCTGGAAAATTGACAGACGAAGAATTCGATACCATAAAAACTCATACCACCATGGGAGCCAAAATCCTGGCTAATCCCAGAGCAGAACTCCTGAAAATTGCAGAGCAAATCGCCATTCCCCATCACGAAAAATGGAACGGCAAGGGCTATCCGCAGGGCCTTTCCAGGGATGAAATTCCTTTGTTCGGCAGGATTGTTGGCCTGGCGGATGTCTTTGACGCTCTCACATCCAAACGCCCTTACAAAGATCCCTTTCCTGTAGAAGTTGCGATCGATATCATCAAGAAAGAACGCGGACAGCATTTTGATCCTGATGTTGTGGATGTTTTTCTGGAAAATATAGATGAGATTTTGAAAATCAAGTCAGAAGTAGCTTCTGCAGAACATACTTCATTGTCTGGTTTTGCCTGGAGTGAACGAGATCAGGTAGAGAAGGGTAATTCGAAACTCGAAACTTGAAACTTGCGGAAAGCTCGGGATCAGGGATGAATAATAGATCCGAAAGAAGAGATTTTGATCGTTTTGCAATAGAATTTGTACTGGACGTGGATGCCGAAGATGCTGCAGGGAAAATATTCAATGAAAAAACGGTGTTAAAGAATGTCTCCGGAGAAGGCGCCTGTTTTGTAACCCGGCAAGCCGGAAGATATTTTTTGGGCCAGTTTCTGGATATGACGATTTTTCTTCCTGGAACCAGTGAGGTGAATGCCTTCATGAAGGGGAAAGGGAATGTCGTACGGATAGATCGATTTAACAATTCAGGTACTGGCGAAAAAAATCGAGAAATCGGCATAGCCGTCAAGTTTGATACTCCTTTAAATTTTGAAAGAAGCGATATATAAACTTAGAAAAACTGCAGAGAACCCTGATGAAGTCGAAATATCAAAATCCCAATAGTTTCGTTGGAAAGACGAGGATTGTTTTTGTCTTATTAGCACTTCTTCCTTTCCTTGTAGTTCTCTATGTGTGTGTTTATGAACATATTGAGTTGACAGAAAGAATTACCCTCTTCTCCGCATTGATACTCTTTTCCATACTAACGGGTTTTTGCCTCCTGAGAATGTTTGCAGACAAACTTGTTGACCTGTCCAGAGAAACAGACAATATTGCATCGGGGGAAAAGAGTGACCCCATTCAGATCGAGGCTGATCAGGAACTGAATAACATAGCCGGCAACTTTAATATCATACACAAAAAATTGAAGGGACTTAACATTAATATTAAGAAGCAATCAGTACAGCTTATGATCTATGCCAGAGACCTCTCTTTAGCCTACAAAAAGACAAAAGAAGAAGAAGAATTAAGGAGAACTTTGAGCAGATATGTGGGAGAGAATCTGATTGAAAAGCTGATTAGTTCAAAGGATGAAATGTTTCCTGAAAATGAGCAAAGGGAGGTAACCATTCTCTTTGCAGATATCAGGTCTTTTAGTGCCATATCTAAAAATATGGAGGCCGAAGAAGTAGTGGTAATGCTAAATGAATTTTTTAGCATCATGACAGATATCGTTTTTAGAAATAACGGTGTACTGGATAAATTTATCGGAGATCAAATAATGGCCGTGTTTGGGCTTGTTTCTTCCGAAAACAGCGGTCCTCATGATGCCGTTAAGACTTCTATAGAAATGCAGGATGCCACTGAAGAATTGATGAAAATGAGATCAAGAAATGAAAAAGAGACATTCGAGATAGGAATTGGCATCAACACGGGAAATGCGATTGTCGGAAATGTGGGATCGGAAAACAGAATAGATTATACGGTCATAGGAGATAGCGTTAATATTGCCGCAAGATTGGAACAGATAGCAAAGGGGGGTAAAATAATTATCGGCGAAGAAACATATCGCCAAACGCAGGGTCGTTTCCATACGCAGAAAAAGAAAGAGATATACGTTAAGAATATGGCCGAGCCGGTTGTTTGTCACAGTGTATTATGGAAAGACCATCAATACAGGGAAAAGTGATTTCATAATATCTCGAACCATGAATCGGGAACTGTGATTTAAATCTGATTAGTCCAGTGGGAAAAAGGTGAAAAGCCCGGATAAACCGGGCTAAGTCTGATGTTTTGCCTCCTTGTGTCACGAATGGGCATGCTGCAGCTCTGAATCAATCTCTATTTTAAATCTATTAGCTTCAACTATAGGCCTGACGTTTTTTTTCTCTTTTTTTAGTGTAACAATCCCGTAAACCTGCATTGTTTTTAATGTACGTGACAGATTGCTACTTTTCCGGCCTGTAAGCAACTCAAGCTCCCTTAGCGACTGTGGTTTGTTTTCTATGATTTTATCCAGAAGTTCCCGGTTCTCCTCGCTTAGCACCTGTGCAAGTGATTTAATAGATTCAAACCAGACCTTCGGTTCTCCAGATTTCGGCTTATACTCACCTTTGGCAATCGCTATTGTTCTCTTGCGATATTTTTCTTTTGGCATAATACCGATTTTTAAGGCCTTTGTCATTTCTATCACCCTTTCATGTTGTTACTTCTTGCTTCTTTCCTTCTTTTTTTCTTATTTCATCAACCGCGTCCCAGAAATCTTCCAGCAACTGAGCTGCACTGCTGTATTCGTATGAAACCACCTTTTGTCGCTCCTGTTTATGATCCCAAGTTACTTCCCGGGCTCCGTATTTCTTCTTTCCTGGTTTGTAACCATGGGCGTGGGAGTTGTCAAACCCCAACACTCGCTCGTTGTTGTTATCATGGAGAGTCAAAGAGTATTTTATTCCATGGGGAACTTGTTTGCTTGGTCAACCCGCCTGACTTCGAATTTTGTCCAGTAGCCATCTTCGAAATAATAACGTTCGCCATCAAAATCCAGCAGGACTTCCGGTGAGTTATTTCTATCCGGATATTTTTTCTTTGCCATCGTGTTGTTATAGTTATCATCAAATGATAATCATGGCAAGGCTTCAAAGTTAAATTTAATGCATAAGTAAGGGTCCGGGTTACCAAATACAGCAATGGCCCAACTTATAAAATAGAGTTTCTGTCTTCTCAAATATGAGAAACATTTTACAGTACCATAACTAAACTAAACAATATATATAATGCGCAGAAGGTCATGCTGATTGTTTGATCCTTGAGGTCGGAAAACGCATGAAAAATAAATCACATAGTACCATACATTTCTATAAAGGATATTGATAGCTTATGGAATTCATACTGCACATTTCAGCCATTATCAGAATCTTTCTTGTCTTCGTCTTCATTCTCATCTGTATCAGAAAGCATCTCTCCCTGGGGAATGCCTTTCTTATGGGAGCAATATTTCTCGGCGTACTGTTTGGATTAGGCCCGAAGGCCATGGGAAGCGCTGCGGTATTGTCCGTTATATATCCAAAGACGTTACTTCTTGCCATCATTGTTTCTCTCATTCTTATTCTGAGCAGCAGCATGGAGTCTGCCGGCCAAATGAAACGACTCCTTACGAATTTTCAGGGCCTGATTTCAAACCCCCGGATAAACCTGGTCGTATTCCCTGCCCTGATCGGCCTTCTGCCCATGCCGGGGGGTGCCATCTTTTCCGCTCCCATGGTAAAAGAACTGGGCAAAGGCACCTCTCTCGGTCCCGATATGCTGAGTTTTATCAATTACTGGTTTCGCCACATCTGGGAGTGCTGGTGGCCACTGTATCCGGGCGTACTGCTTGCAGTAATGCTGGCGGACATTAATCTCTGGACTTTTATCAAGGTTATGTCTCCGTTGACCATTGTTCTCTTCTCTTTCGGCTATCTGCCGGTCAAGGAACTCAATCAATCGAATCCCCGTCAGGACTCAAAGGAACGCCCTTCTGTCGTGCCCTTTGTCACGGAACTGACTCCTATTCTGATAGTGATCTTTGTGGGACTCGGAATCGGGATGGTACTGTCATTTGTCTTTCCAGAATTTACAGTTTCGAAAGAAACGGGCCTCATCATTGCCCTTTGCATAGCCACGACCTGGATCTGGCGGAAAAATGCCTTCAGCGGAACTCAAATACGAAAAATCCTCTTCGATCCTCACATTCTGAGCATGATGTACATGGTGATAGCCATTTTTGTCTTCAAGGGGATGATGGAGGGTAGTCGTGCAGTTGAAGCGATAAGCAACGAACTCAGGATGCTTCATGTCCCGCTTATTTTGATTATCATGGCTTTACCATTTCTTGTCGGCGGTGTTGTCGGAATTACCGTCGCATTTGTGGGAACGACATTTCCCATCATCATTCCATTGATCCATTCCTTCGGCGAAGCACAGTTTATCATGGCATACATTATGCTCGCAATCGGAAGCGGTTTTATCGGCGTATTACTTTCTCCGCTTCATATTTGCCTGCCCCTGTCGAATCAGTACTTCGGCACCTCTCTTACAGCGGTGTATAAACATCTGTGGCTACCGAGTCTCTGCTTCATTGCTTCCAGTTTCGTCTATTTCTGGATATTACGGTGGTTATTACTATGACCGGCATACAACGTGAAGCGGGGAAGAGAAGTATCACGAATCGAGACAATTGATGCAGCTCATAAAAATCATTCTTGACGATCTTTGCGACCGGCCTTTCGTCGTTTGAAAATAATGATCAGGGAGTACCGCTATGAACAAAAAATATCTGTTTGAAATTGTAACTAAAAAATAGGAACTGTTGCCCCTTTTTTAAATATTTTGCATTTGTCCGAAATATCCTACATTGCTGCAATAAATAACATACAGAAGAGATGATTCGATAGTTGAAGTTTTCTCAAAACGTCAAAGTTGATGCCTTCGTAAAAAGTCTAAATCCAATAACTATTTAAAATAATTTACAAAT
>CAZGAK010000006.1:0-68686 GCA_964523565.1 uncultured Syntrophaceae bacterium
AACAGCTTAACATCAATAAGAAAATCAGATTATGTTACGTACAGCAAATACAAAGGTGCAATACCATTTATTGGCTGAGTTCGCTGAATACAGTTTGAAACATGCGAGAAACTCCATAAAATTTTACCACAATGAGCATTCAGCTGCCTACCTTAAACAAAGCATTTGGCGATTTTCACCATTATATATCCTTTCAAAAAGTATTCCTCGTGAATAAAAATCAAAGTGAAAAATAAAAGTTGACAAAAGTTGACACCATGTGTACTGTAGCCTCATGAAAAATAAATTAAATGTAAATAATATCCAGCAAAAAGTGCAAGAGCTTGGCCTGAACCAAACGGCGCTTGCCAAGGAAATGCAGGTATCCAAGGAAGCCGTTTCCAAGTGGTTCCGGAACGAGAAGTTTCCCCGTCCCGATAAGCTCCTCAAGCTGGCCCGCCTCCTCGACATTTCCTTTGCGGAACTTGTGGACAAGGTTCCTACGGTAAACGAGCCGGTCATCGCTTTCCGCAAGAAAGGTGCTCATAAGATCACGCCTGATTATGTCGATCAGGCCATGGATATGGGGAGAATTCTTTCCGAATTGGTACCCTATCTGCCTTTTGATGCTTTATCCCAACCAGCCATTCTCAAAACGCCTTCCACTGATTACACTTACGTCCAGAAGGTCACTAAACGGATCAGAGAGGAAATCAACGTTCATGAGGGCGACGAGATCCACTTCGCCAGCCTTATTAGTTACTTCAATGATCTGCAGGCGGTTATCATCCCGGTGCTGTGGGGAAGAAAAGAGATACACGAAAATGCCCTCCACATCTATCTGCCGGATTCAATGACTACCTGGATTTATCTGAATCTTGATTGCCGACTACATGATTTCAAGTTTTGGATGGCCCATGAATTGGGACATGTCCATGCCCCACAACTTCAGGGAGAGACAGGTGAGGATTTTGCCGAGGCATTTGCTGGGGCGTTACTGATATCGGAAGAACTTGCAGCGCAAGAATATGGCGCGCTATGTCGGATTGCTGGCATCGGGACGCAAATCAACCGGATCAAGACAATTGCAGAAAGGCTTGTTGTTTCTCCTCTGACGGTCTATTGCGAAATCAACAAATATGCTGTGCAAACCGGCAGACCGAAGATCGATCTGGAGTCTGGAAAAGAAATCCATAAGGCCACCAGCAACTTCAACAAGCAGTTCTATCCGGTAAGTGAGAATCTGTTTGGCACAAAAAACCCTTCTCCTGCTCGTTACATTGCCAGTGCGAAGGAGCGTTTCGGTAGTCCGTTTTTTAATATCCTCAAAGCATATCTTGTCGAACACCATAAGTCCGCAAGTTTCGTTCAAAGCATCCTCAATATACCGCTCCTTGACGCACAGAACGTATATGAGGAGCTTTAGCGATGTCCCAATGCAGGATTCTCGTCGATTCCAATGCCTATTTCCGCTTGGCGAAAAGCATTCACCCTCTGCTGAATGTCGTATTCGGCGATAAGCAATATTGTCTGTACGTCATCAAAGAATTGCAGGTTGAGTATAATCGGAGCTTCCGTCTGAAAAATGCCTTTCCCTGGGTCAATGATCCAGAGTACGTAAAAAATCGTTCCCATGTACTGGAGGTGACAAAAAAAGAAAAGTCCGAAATCAAGAGAGCCTATGAATTTATTCTTGATTATGTACGATATGTACATCCCGATGTTTCGAAAGTAGATGTTCGCTGTCTGGCATATGCGGAACAGCTAAGTATTTCAGTTGTTACAGATGACGAAGAGATGCGGATAGTTGCCGGTGCTTACGGCATCACAGCATACAAGACGCTCGAACTGCTCAAACTGATGCTGGACTGTCACTATATCGGTATTGAAAAAATCAGGGAAATTGCAGGCTACTGGAATTATCTTAACGACATGCCAAAAGACTTTAAAACAGATTACAAGAAACTCTTTGGTGAAATACCTCCGCAATAATTATTATCGTGTCCATCGCATTCTTTTCCTATTATCCATTTTTATGATGCTTATTACAGGCATATTTTTTAGCTCCCACTTGCTCATTACGGATTGAATTGTGCTACATGAGCATTTTATCCTCAAGTGTTGACTTCAATAAATAATGGGTAATCTCTCGGTACAGTCAAGAGCGTTCATAAGTAGGTGAATCTGATTATTTTGGGAATCGGTTTATTTTCAAAAATCGGCTATCAGAATTCCCTTGTATTGTCGAGCAATGATATATACTCCAGCTTTCTCTCCCCGCTTCTGCCGTTGCTTATTTCCAAATTTGGGCTTTCCATGCTGCTGGCAGGCACACTCACCGTAATGTTCCGCCTACCATCGCTGTTTAACCCGGTAATCGGGATCATTTCGGATCGGTTCGAATATTGTGACAAGAAATAATTGACATGATACCAAAAAATGGTATATATATGCAAAATAAGAATGACGACACTACTTGGAAGGTATATCTTAAGGGTAAGGTTCAAAAATCATTAAAAGCTTTTCCAAAAGTGGTGCGGGAAAACTTACTTACACTAATCAGGGAAATTGAATTATATGGACCGGTGAGGGGAAATTAGCCTAAATATGGCAAGTTATCCGAAGCCGTACATCATTGTCACATCAAAAGCGGAAGACCGACCTATGTAGTGGTTTGGAAAGTTATTGACAACAAGAAAAAGATTGTGGAGGTGACTTATGCGGGGACGCACGAAAAAGCGCCTTACTGAGATAAGTGTCAAGGGCATGCTGGCTAACAAGATTCTGATGGGACCGGAAGAAAACGTAGAAGAAGCGATTAAGGCACTTACAGAGCTGGGCTTTGAGGATGTATTGGATTCTATTCCCTGGAGAAAAGCTTTTCCCGAGTATTCTGATGAGCAGTTGCCGGGCGTATGCCTTGCTGGTGCCAGGCGCAAGGAAGGACTTACACAGAAAGAACTTGCCAGGATGATTGGTGTGTCTCAGAGCAACATTTCTGAAATGGAAACCGGAAAACGGACTATCGGAAAGAAAATGGCAAAGAGGCTTGCCAGGATTACCAATGTCGGATATAAACTTTTTTTGTAAACTATTGCCGTTGAACACAGGGTTTTTTATGGCGGGTGTTTTTACATCCGCTTTTTTTCCCTCAAGGTTGGAAATACGGTTGGAATTTAAATTTCAGGCAAAACAAAAGGGGTTGCGATACTCTCGCAACCCCTTGAATTTATTTTGGTAGCGGGGGGCGGATTCGAACCACCGACCTTTGGGTTATGAGCCCAACGAGCTACCAGACTGCTCTACCCCGCGTCACATTTCATTAAGCAAAAAGGATTTCTAACTCAAGCATATATAAATGTCAAGGAGTTTCTATAGAGACCTTTGCAAAATGCTTCATTTTGCAAAGGTCTCCTATAATCCGGACAGTTAAGAGAATTGTGTTTTCCTGAAACACATCTGTGTAATTCCATGTTTTCGTTCTCACAAATGGCTTTCATATCTTATACGATATAATTTATATATCACAAGGATGATAAATTTTCCTCTGCCTGTTTCAGATATATTTTCGCTTCGCAACGTTCAAAGATATTTACAGCTTCTTCAATGCACTTTCGTGCCTGGTCAGTTCTGCCTTTTGCCTTATGTAACCGACCAAGATCCAGATTTGCCTGACCCAGAATTCCCTTTGCTCCGATCTCCCTTGAAATTTCGATTGCCTTATTAAAATGCGATTCAGCCTTTTTTGCGGCAAATGGAACACTTTTTATAAGAAATACGATGTTTTTTGTCAGGAGGGAAAAGGTTTTTCGCCTTTCGCCATAGATAAGCTCGAAATAGACCTTGCCCAGTTGGTGTTCCAGGGTAGCATAACGGTATCTGCTTCCGTTTTCGAACCATACTCTTAATGCATTCTCTGTAATTCTTATCCCCTGTCTCAGGTCACCCCTTGCAATCAAAATGACACCCTTGAGGGCCTCGGCTGACGTTCCGATTGCTTCGAGACCAAAGTCATCATTGAATCTCATTACTTCCTCAAGTGTTTCTTCGGCTTCCCGAAACTGGTTGTTGGAAAGGTAGCCCATTCCGAGGAATAACTGAGAGAGGCAGGAAATCATAGGATCCAGGGAGACCTGTACTGACCGCTGAAAAGATTCAATGGCAAATGGAAAGTCGCCAGCTGTCAAATGTCCCAATCCCGTTATATTGTTTCCCATGGCTGAGGATCGAATGTCGGACTGTTTCTGACCATAGTCCAGAAGGATTTTTCCAATTTCGGCTTCCTTTTTACGTTCTCCTCTGAAATAGTATGCAAGTCCCATTCCCACCATGGAAAATTGAAAGAACAATTGATCCGACTCAAGAAGATCGGACATCTCTTGCGCCCTTTTTCCAAAGATAATTGCTTCATCCAAAAGTCCCAGATCCGAACACGTTTGTGAAAGCCAGGCGCAGGCATACCCTATTACCTTTCGATTTTTAATCTCCTCACCATACCTGAGGGATTTACATAAATATTGATATGCCTCCTTTAGTTCCTCTCTCTGCCGCAGTGCCCAGCCAAGCCAGCCATAGAACATCCCAGTGTGCTCTTTGTCATCCAGAGAATCAGCCAGTTTTTCATGATCCTTAAGAAGATCAATCAGCCTGCTGTAATCTCCACGCTGGTTAAAGACAATGGACCACTTATTGAGAAGACTGATCAGAAGAACTTCTTCTTTTCCCGTCTTCTTAGTTTCATTGGACAGGAGTTCGAAAGCCTCTTTGTAATACTGATGAGATTCATCAAGAGAATATCTTGCGAGGTTCTTTTCGCCCGACTTCACAAGATATTCCACGGCTTTGAGAACTGATTGCCCCCGTTTGAAATGAAAAGCAAGGATTTCATAAAACTCTGAAATTCTGTCGCGAAATAACTCCTCCATAACAAGGGCAATTCTCTCGTGAATTGCCCGGCGCTCCTTTTTTAAAAGACCATTATAAACAACATCCTGGGTCAGGGCGTGTTTAAAAATATATTCGATATCAGGCTGGAAAAACCTTGTTTTTATTACGTCAAGTCTCTCCAGATCTCTGAGACACCGGTCTATACTGCCTTTGTGCTCCGTAATCCGCTTGAGAATATCGTAAAGAAAAGCCCTCCCTGCGACAGAGGCTTCCTGAAGCACCTTTTTCGTCTCCCTTTCAAATCTATCAAGCCGTGCAGAAATCACGCCCTGAAGGGTAGAGGGAATAGCTGCCTCAACGATTGGCCTCGTTAACTTCCAGATACCATTGCCGCGACTGAGCGTTCCCGATTCGATCAAGGAATTAATTACTTCCTCCAGATAAAAGGGATTCCCTTCCACCTTTTCCTGAACGAATTTTTTCAATTCAAGGGGAACCATGTCGGTTTTCAGCAAGGATTCCACCATCTCCTGTGCATCAGAGGGTGAAAGATCCCGGAGTCGTATCTCATTATGCACTTTTTCCATGCCGCCCGGCTCATGGCCGGTAAAAAGGCTGAAGGGAGGCCTGTACACACAGAGAAAAAGGACGGCATTTCTGAAATCAGATAGAATTAAACGCAAGAATTCTACAGATGATGGGTCCGCCCAGTGGAGGTCTTCCAGACATATAATTGTTGGTCTTTCCTGTGCCAGACCTGATAAAATCGCATGAATCGCCTTTTGCAGGCAGGATTTCCAGAGCTCAGGACTCATCTCTTCTACTTCGGGATAATTGAGGCCATAAAGACTCCCGATATAAGGAATAACGTCATCTCTATTTCCGAGCAGACTTTTAATACTCGATTCGATCTTTTCTTTAACTTTTTCAGCGGAATCCCCCTCTTTAATTTGAAACAGTCTGTTCAAAAAATCGATCAATGGAAAATAGGGAATATTTTGAGAATATGCATATGCGTGTCCCTCCCGCCACTGAACCTCTCCAAGATCTAAAGTAGCCCTGAACGCCTCAACAAGCCTACTCTTTCCCGTTCCCGCATCCCCACAAATAGAGAAGATAGAACTGTTTCCGTCTTTGAGTTTTACAACGGCATTGACAAGACAGGACATCTCTGTCTCTCTCCCGATCAGATCAGCCCTCAGGCCTGAGAGACGACGAATTTTAACAGGCCTTTCCTTCACGGACAGCACTTTGTAAACTTCAACCGGTTCAGCTTTTCCTTTAATCCTTGTGGATTCGAGACCTTCAAAATTGAAAAACCCTTCAGCATGGCGATAGGTATCAGGACCGATAAGAATTTCACCCGCGCCAGCCATATCCGTAAGGCGGGAGGCCAGATTAATGGCATCCCCGGTCATCCCGTGTTTCCCTTTTTCAATATCCATTTTATCAGTAACTACGAGCCCCGTATTGATACCGGTATGCACCGATATGGACCTTCCAATTTTTTCCTCCAGCTGGGGACTTATGGCTTCCACTACATCGTGTATTTCCCTTGCAGCCATGATGGCTCTGAACGGATCATCTTCATGGGTTTTTGGCACACCGAAAAGGGCCATGACGGCATCACCGATAAACTTATCGATAATTCCTTCATACCTGGTCACAATCCGGGCAACTTCCCCGAAGATGCGATTCATAATTTCTTTGACTTCTTCGGGGTCTAATTTCTCCGACATTTCAGTATATCCGGACAGGTCGGAAAACAGGACCGTTATATGTTTCCGCTCACTTTTAATTGAACCGGGATAAGCGGCGGATTCGCCGCCGGGAGATGATGTTTCTGGATGGACGACAGGATTGACGTCCGGGGATTTTTTCAGACTATAACCGCATTCATTGCAAAATTTACCGGTAGGCGGATTTACATTCCCGCATGCACGGCAGGAAATTTCCAGTCCGTGGCCGCACTCATTACAGAACCTGGCCCCATCAGGATTATCAAGCTGGCACTTTGGGCATTTCATCTTTTATGCCCCCTGGGACTTAAGTTTGACGGTTTCGTAAAAAGTCGGAGGTTTTGCCGTTTTGCCATTCCCGCGAAATCTGTGGATTAAAAAACGAAAACCGCGGCAGCTACTACGGAAGTGTACCCTGTATTTTTAACAATAGCAGACTGGGTAATCTCTCTCGTCTTGACTATTTTGCCGCTTATCTTGAAGATTTCTTCTTTTTCATTCCAGGCGGCATCAATATCGAAATCAATTCCCAGAGTCGATGCGAGCATGGCCGCTGCCAGGTCTTCCGCATATTCCCCCGCCTGTTTTCCTGTTTGACCATAGGCATGATGTTCACTGATATAGCCGTACATACTCTTATCGGCCGGAATGGCGCAACCAATCGAAGCGGCAATGAGCCTTCTCGGTTCATTACTGCTGCAACGGCTCATAACGCAATATGTTATAGCCCCGTGCTTCAATTCTTTCACGCCTTGCTTTCTTGAAACGACCTTGCAGCTCGGTGGAAAAATACTTGACACCTGAACTAAATTACACTTTTCTATGTCGGCATCTCTCAATGCCAGCTCAAAGGAGTGAAGTTCTTCTTTATGAGAACCTACGCCTTTCGTAAAAAACATTTTCCTGGGAACGAAATCCTTCAATTTTCTTTCTCCTTATTGCCTTGAATTTATATACCCCATAACCCTGTATGTAAGTTTGGCTGCAGTATAATCAGGGGCAACCATCCCCGGAATGGGGGCCAGCTCAACGATGTCGAAACCCCGTATCTTGCAGTTGTCAGAGACCTCTTTGATAAGGTGGGTAAGATCCTTCCAGTAAACCCCTCCGGGCTCCGGAGTGCCAACTGCCGGCATAATAGACGGGTCGAGCACATCAAGGTCTATGGTCACATAGACATCTTTCGACAGGTTTTTGCATATTTCCCTTTCCCATAGGGGATTTTCGTGGAGAAAGTCCGGGGGAAATATTTTAATCCCGTTTTCTTTTATAAAAATCGCCTCCTCGGCGCTCATACTTCTAATTCCCACCTGAACGACAGGACATATCTCAGATATTCTGCGGCTGACGCAGGCATGACTGAAAGGTGTACCCTGGTATGAATTCCTCATATCGGCATGGGCATCAAGATGAAGTACAGAGAGAGTTGGATATTTTTCCTTCATTGCCTGAACGGAACCAAGCGAAATGCTGTGTTCTCCCCCGATGATAACGGGTATCTTACCAAAAGAAAGGATGTAGGCGATCCTTTCGCGAACGGTCTCAATCATTTTTTCTGGTCCCCCTGCTTCCACTTCGAGAGGGGACAGGGTGTGGATCCCCGAAAGATAAGTTTCCGCGCGAAGATCTTCATCATAAAGCTCCATTTGACATGAAGCATCTATGATGGCTGAGGGCCCTTTTCTCGCTCCGGCCTGATAGCTTGTGGTTAAATCGTAAGGAACCGGAACTACAACAAAGGTAGCATTTTTGAAGGAAGAATATTCCGAATTTATCCCGCCGAAATTCATAGCCCATTAACTCCAGGAAATATGGAGATGTAGCTACCATATATGATGATATCTGTCCATGTTTTGTTATTCAGTGTCCGAACAAATGTTTATGATCTGTATGAAGCAAGCATGAATTCGCCATTATCATACAAAATATACGAATAATGGCTGACCCAGTCACCCAGAACGGCGAATGTCTTTTTCCTGCCATCTATCACATAGTGCTCAATGAGGGGTTGATGACAATGCCCGAGAATGACGGCGTCAAAACCCTCACTGAATTTTTTCATGGAAAATGCCTTCATTTTATCGGCAAGTTCTTCAGCCGGCGTGGGCAGGTGATTTCTGCTCGTCCTGGAGCTAATCCCGGCAATCTTCCATAGAAGGTCAGAGGGGAGTTTTTTTTGAATCACATAAAATACTTTACTTCTCAAGAATCTTCGCAGAAGCAAGTATGATTTATTTGTCGTATCTATTGTATCACCGTGGGATACAAATACCTTCTTTTTATCCAGATCAACGGCAGCTCCATCAGAAAAAACATAGATACCGTGATTGCCGAAAAATTCATCAAGAAAGAAATCGTGGTTTCCTTCAAATAAATAGATATTCGTTCCCTGGTTTTTAAGTTCCAGAAGCTTATCAATCATTACCTGAAATTCCGGATATATGGCGTCATTTCTGCAAAACCAGAAATCAAAAAAGTCCCCTACAATAAAAAGGTCACTCACGCTTCCCCTCATAGAATCAAAAAAACCAAGGAGGTTGCGATAACCTCTACTTTCCTGGTATTTCAGGTGTGCGTCAGATAGAAAAATTGCTTTCATTATGCTGGTTGCTTGATGCTGGATGCTGGTTATTTGATACTGGATACTTGATGCCAGATGCCGGGTAACTACTAACGGTTGTTTACCAGATATTCAGAATTTGCAAACATCGCATCTATTTCCTCGCCGGTCATTCCGGCGCCGGCTGCGATTTTACGCGCTATCTGCTTGCTGACAAGGTCGCCGGGCGAATGGCTATCTGTATTCAGCACCAAACCAACGTTAAGCTTCCTGGCCTGCTGAAGCACATGCCCGTTCGTCAAACTATGCCCCTGCCGCGTTGAAATCTCCAGAAATACAGAGTTTTGTGAGGCAATCTTCGCTTCTTCTTCCGAAATTAATCCCGGGTGGGCAAGTATATCAATAGGAGATTTGACGGCAGCAAGATTAGTTCCGGGAATTACCGGCTCAACGATCGTTTCCCCATGTACGATAACAATTCTGGCACCCATTTTTCTCGCTTCTTTTGACAGCTCAAAAATATGGTCAGGATGAATGTGGGTGAGTTCAATGCCGGGAATCACCTTGATAGAATAGGCAGATGATATAACTTTACAAACATTAACAATTCTCGGGATAATGAAATCAACATTTGAATGATCTGCATGATCGGTTATTGCAATTGCGCGACATCCTGCTACCTCGGCCCTCCTTGCCAGTTCTGTGGGAATTAATTCACCGTCGCTGAATATTGAATGGGTATGAAGGTCTATCACAACACATCTCCTTATTAGTATCAGTTTAATGTCATTAACGTAAACGGAATAGTTATTGAAACCGTTTAACAAATTTAGCATTCAAGGTCAATAACGATAAAAATATGTAAAATATGGTGAGACAATACTTCTCTCTCATGTTATCGAACAATTGAAATATCTTCGTATGTATTATATGTTGCATATGAATCCTAAATTCATAAACTGGAAGTAATCAGGAAATGCCTAAGATTATAGATAAATATATTTTAAGGGAAATTTTCTTTCCATTTTTCATGACCCTTTTTGTATTAACATTTGTCCTTCTGATGGGTAAAATCCTTCAGTTAATGGATCTCGTGATCAATAAAGGGGTAAACTTTGTAGACATATTAAAACTCATTCTTTATTTATTGCCTTCTTTTTTATTGATTACCATACCCATATCACTTCTTATATCCATATTGATAGGGCTGGGAAGACTTTCAGCGGATAACGAAATCACTATATTTAAGTCATCGGGGATAAGCATCTATCGCCTTTTATTACCCATAGGAATGGTTTCACTATTTGCCTTTATTATAACTGCTGTTATGGGGTTTTATTTTGTACATTATGGAAATTTTGCTACCAGGGATCTCCTTTTCAACATAGCAAAACAAAAGGCCAGTATAGGAATCAAGGAAAAAGTATTCAATGATGATTTTAAGGGAATTGTTCTCTATGCAGAAAAGATACCCGTTCACGGGAATTTTATGGAAGATGTTTTTATATCCGACAGCCGTATAGGCAAAGAACCGACCACAATTATTGCCCAAAAGGCTTACCTCGTATCAAATCCGGAATCAATGACTGTCACATTAAGACTAAAAAAAGGCAGCACACACAATGTAGACCCAAACTTTAAGACATATAAAAAAATGGAATTCAGTTCATATGATATAAATCTTGACTTGTCCACACCTGTTGCAAAAGGAAACCAGGGATTCACAAAGAAAAGCAAAGAAATGAAAGTTCGTGAATTGCTTGCAAAGATAAGAAGCTGCGACCGTGAGAATGCTGAAATCAGAGAATTTATTATCGAACTCAACAAGAAGTTTACCATTCCACTGACTTGCATCGTATTTGGCATACTGGGAATTCCTCTCGGTATAGGACAGGCCAGATCAGGAAAATCGAGGGGATTTACCATCGGTCTTTTCGTAGTCATGGTCTATTATGTTTTGCAACTGAGCGGCGAGGGTCTCGGGGAGACGGGAAAACTGCACCCTGTGATAGGTACATGGGCACCAAATATAATCTTCGGAGCCGTCGGTATTTATATGCTAATCATGGCTGCAAAAGAAAAACCCCCGAGAATCGATTTTGTCTTTACCCCGATTAACAACTGGAAATTGAAGGTAATAAACTGGTGGCAAACCAGACGCACAGGCAAAGGATAACGACATAATGAGTGTCCTTGATCGTTACATAATAAAAGAATTCACAAGAATCTTCCTTTTAATTGTTCTATCACTTGCAGGGTTGTATCTTATTGTAGATTTTTTTGAAAGGATACGAATGTTCCTCAGCAATGATGCAACCCTCTATCAAATCCTTTCCTATTTTTTCTTCGAGTTTCCGATGATCCTATCACTTATGTTACCTGTTTCAGTGCTGCTGGCTTCTCTTTTAACCTTCGCAATCCTCTCGAAAAACAGCGAAATAATTGCAATGAAAGCAAACGGGGTGAGTCTCTATAGAACCTCTCGCCCTGTCATTATTATTTCTATTGTCCTTTGTATCTTTTCCTTCTTGCTCAATGAGTTTATCACACCGTACACTAACCAGAAGGCAAAACATGTAAAGCTAATAGAAGTCCAGAAAAGGGAACAGCTGGGGGTTTTTAAACAAAATCAGATCTGGTTTAAAGGCAAAGACGGAATATATAACTTCAATATGTTCGATCCTAAAACGGGCACATTGAAGGGGATAAAAATCAACTACCTCGATCGTGGAATGAAACTTACAGAGAGAATTGATGCCAGAAAAGCCGAGTGGAAGGACGGGAAGTGGGTGTTTTATGATCTTCTCATCACAAAATTTTCACCGGGCAGCCTTCCCTCCCTTGAAAGAGTAAAATCACGGATTATAAATCTTTCCGAGAAACCTTCAGATTTCATGATCGTGCAAAAAGATACGGGAGAAATGGGATATTTTGAGTTAAGAAAATACATAAAGAATATTCAGGTGGAAGGATATGATGCCACTCAATACATGGCGGATATGCACGGAAAGATTGCTTTTTCTCTGGTAAGCATTATCCTTGCAGTTATGGGCATTTCTTTTTCTCTTCTAAAGTCCGAAAGGGGCGGTGGGATCTCCCAGAGCATCGCTGTTGGAATTATTATTGGATTTTCCTACTGGATCGTTTACGCCTTCTCCCTCTCATTAGGCCGTTCAGGAACATTGCCACCGCTGTTAGCAGCATGGATCGCAAACATCCTTTTTGGGATTGGGGCTGTTGTTATGTTTTCACGGGTAAAGACGTAAGAGGTTCAAGGTTCAAGGAACAAGGTCCGGATTAGAAGTTGAAAGTTTTTGGACTTCTTACAAGCCATCCATGTTGAACGTGCGTTGAGCAATGAAGAAAATAGAACGATCTGAAACCGAAACCTTGAGCCTTTAGCCTTGATCCTTGATCCTTGATCCTTGATCCTTGATCCTTGATCCTTGATCCTTGATCCTTGGACCTTGTACCTTGCACCTTGGACCTTGATCCTTGATCCTTGTTCCTTGAACCTTGATCCTCAGATTTACGTCCCCATCTCCCAGGAATTGAGATATTTTTCCTGTTCAGGAGTGAGGGTATCTATCTTGATTCCCATCGATTCTAATTTCAATCTGGCAATGTCACTGTCAATATCTTCGGGAACACCGTAAACGACATTCTTCAGATTCTTTCCATTTTTCACGAGATATTCAGTTGAAAGGGCCTGATTGGAAAAACTCATATCCATAACACTGGAGGGATGTCCTTCTGCCGCGGCAAGATTAATTAACCTTCCCTCCCCCAGGACGTATACACATCTTCCATCTTTTAACTTGTATTCATCGATAAAATCCCTGATTCTTCCCGTGTGTGTTGAAATTTCCTTAAGGCCATCAATATCAAGTTCTACATTAAAGTGTCCCGAATTAGCTACAATTGCTCCGTCCTTCATCTTCAGAAAATGTTCTTTCCGGATAACATTGATATCTCCGGTCAGTGTACAGAAAAAATCACCAATCCCGGCAGCCTCGTAAATGGGCATAACTCTGTAGCCATCCATAACAGCCTCCAGAGCACGCAACGGATTAACTTCGGTTACGACCACATTCGCACCCATCCCGGAAGCTCTCATGGCAAGACCTCTCGAGCACCACCCGTAACCGCATACAACAAATACAGAACCCGCTATCAATCTGTTGGTAGCCCTTATAATCCCATCTATCGTACTCTGTCCGGTGCCGTACCTGTTGTCAAACATATGTTTCGTGTTCGCATCATTAACGGCAATCAAAGGAAAAGCGAGGACTCCTTTCTCCGCCATAGCCTTTAATCTTATCACACCGGTGGTTGTCTCTTCCGTGCCTCCTGTTATTCCTTCTATGAGTTCCCGGCGATCAGAATGGATTGTCGATACCAGATCAGCGCCGTCATCCATCGTTATGGTTGGTTTCAAATCCAGAACAGAATTTATATGATTGTAATAAGTATTGGTATCTTCACCATTGATGGCATACACGGGCATTTCATGATATTTCACCAGATAGGCCGCAACATAGTCCTGGGTGCTGAGAGGATTGGAGGCACAAAGAAAAACCTCGGCACCACCGGCCTTAAGAGTTTCCATGAGGCTTGCCGTCTCCGTCGTCACATGGAGACAGGCCCCAACCCTCATACCTTTAAGAGGCTTTTCTTTTTCAAATCTTTTTTTAATACTGTTTAAAACGGGCATACTTTTATTTGCCCATTCAACGCTCACCCTGCCCGCATCTGCAAGGCTTATATCCTTGATATCAAAATCCATTTAGTCTCCTTGTCATTAGAGTCTTTCACAACAACTGCGTTTTTTGCGCAGATGTTGGTGTCAGCAGTGAAAAGGTACAAGGTACAAGGACAAAGTATCAAGGAAAAACCTTTAGCCTTTAGCCTTTAGCCTTTAGCCTTTAGCCTTTAGTCCTCAGTCCTCATTGCTCATTGCTCATTGCTCAGCCCTTTGCAGCTTTGCTGCCTTAGGTTATAGGCTGTTTCCCTTTGTCCTTTCGCCTTTTACCTTTTACCTCTGTTTTTATATCCCTGCTTCTTTTTTCAGATCTTCGACCATGTCCGTCTTTTCCCAGGGATAATCATCCATAAACAAGGTGGTCGGTATTTTCCTGTAAATATCGCCATTTAACAGTTCGAATCGTTCAATCATTCCTCCGGGGGTAAAATCGAAAACTGTTTCCACAATTTTTCCAAGTTCCTTATCAGGCATAACTCCCGTACCAAAGGTATTAATGTATATAGACATGGGCTTGGCAACGCCTATAGCGTAAGCCAGCTGAATCGAACATTTCGTTGCCAGACCGGAGGCTACAATGTTTTTTGCCGCATAACGAGATCCGAAAGATGCGGAACAGTCGACCTTTTCCGGCGATTTATTTACGACAGCACCGCCTCCTAACTGGGCGCCGGGATATGCACCATAGAACTGGCAGACAAGCTTACGACCCGTGACACCCGAATCGGCAGCACTGCAGGAATTAACAGCCTGCCATTCACCGGTTGGATTGAATAAGAATTCTGTATCCTTGTCTACCCATTTTCCCAGGCAATCAAAGGCTTTCTCTTTTGCCATTTCTTCAATCTCATCTCTACCATGACCTGCAATATGGCGATAATCAATGGCATTCGACATGAGTACCTTTGCTACCCTTACAGGTTTGCCATCGTCATCATAATCTACCGTTACCTGCCCTTTGCCATCAGGTGCAAAGAGGGGGCTTCTGGCACCCTCAAACGTCCTCATCATTCTGTTGACCAGCACGTAAGGAAGGGGCAAGAGCTCAGGCGTTTCATTAATGGCAAATCCATACATAATCCCCTGGTCTCCGGCTCCTATTTCCTTGTATTTGCCAAGATCGGCCCGCGTACCGATGTTAATATCTGCTGATTGGGGGATAATCGCATTAAAGATCCCCATTGAGTTTCCATTGAGTCCGACAGCCGAATCATTGTAACCCAAAGCCAATACGGTCTGACGAACAGAGTTTTCAATATCGATATAGATTCTCGTGGCAACCTCCCCGCCAACAATACAAAAACCCTTTCCCAAAAATACCTCGAGACCGCAATGAGGCATTGTATTTATATCCATACCTATCTTCTTTTCTTCATCCAGAATCTCGGCAATGACATTTGCCGCAATTGAATCTGCTACGATGTCCGGATGACCTATCTTGACTCCCTCAGATGTTATCTGCATAAAATTTCTCCTTTGGCAATTTTATTGATCTGTTTTTTTATTCTCTCTATACATATAAATTGTATCACGTTCAGGCGGTGAAATAATACCGCCCGATATGATAAGCGTGAAGGCCTCCTCCACCGTCATATCGAGATTAATTACATCACTTTCAGGTATCATAATATAAAACCCTGATGTCGGGTTTGGCGTCGTGGGGACGAAGATATTAATGTTCTGCTGGGATGTTTTAGACTGCACCTCCCCCCTGGACATGCCTGTAACAAAAGCTACGGAATAAAGCCCCTTTCGGGGATACTCTATAAGGACTACCCGCTTGAAACTCTGGCCTTTATCACCAAATATTGATTCGGCAAGCTTTTTCACTGCCATGTAAACACCACTGATGAATGGTATTTTGCCGAGAACCCACTCACCTAACTGGACAAGTTTGTTGCCAACAAAGCTTTTGACAACAAGCCCCACCATAAAGATTAATACAATCGTAAAGATAACGCCGAGACCCGGTATGTGGAAGGGAAGAACATTGTCCGGATGAAGCTTAGGGGGAATAATCTTGAGAAGATTGTCCATCATCTTTACCATAATAAAAATGATATAAGCTGTAACACCAACAGGGACAGTAGCAATTATTCCGGTCAGGAATATATTTTTGAATGTTTTTTTCATTTCTTAATCTTTGCAAATAATTTTAACTACCCTTTAGCAAAAAGATTGTCTCTTTTCAATCAATCATTTAAAAAGGGGTGGAGATACTTCCCCACCCCTTTGTTAATCCAACATCAATATTGATGGTCTCGTAAAAAGTCCGAATTTCCGTCGTTTTGTCATTCCCGACCTGATCGTTCGACTGAGCGTTCGACTGAGCTCACGCCGAAGTCTCACGTCGAAGTCGAAAATCCATAACTGTGTGTAATTACTGGATTCCCGCTCCCCGATCGGAGTCGAGGACAGGTTTCGCGGGAATGACAAATTGGCAAGTTTATGACTTTTTACGAAGTCATCAATATTGATTATTTAATCCTGTTTTTTTCGTCAACAAACACACAATTTGCGGACCAGTTTTGTGCTGAGTCGTTGTCCATGGAAACATAAGTTACTATTATGATAATGTCACCCTTAGATCCTTTTCTCGCTGCAGCACCATTCAAGCCGATAACACCAGAATCTTTTTCGCCCTCAATGGCATAGGTTGAAAACCTCTCTCCATTGGACACATTGTATATGTTCACTTTCTCATAGGGAAGAATATCGGCAGCCTTCATAAGGCTTTCATCTATGGTGATACTCCCTTCATAATCAAGATTGGCATCGGTAATGGTCACTCTATGAAGTTTTGATTTAAGCATAAATCTTTGCATCTCTGTTCTTTCCCCCTACAGCAAAAAGGCAAAACAGCTTTTTGCGCCTTTATTTCAGATATCCAATGGTTCCCCAAACACATAATTATCGATAAGCCTTGGCAGACCTACACGAACCGCCAGCGCTACGACAGACTCAGCTTCCAGTTGTTCCACATCTTCCATTGTTGTGGTATCGCAAATCTTGACATAATCGATTTTAGCATGGGGGTGCCCTTCTATAAATTTTCGCATCTCCCCGATTATCCTGCTGGCATTCCGTTCGTCATTATCATACAGTTCCCTGGCAAGCTTAAGAGACCTGCTCAAACTGAGAGCTGACTCTCTTTCATTATCCTTCAGATATGTATTTCTCGAACTCATTGCAAGACCGTCAGGCTCTCTCACCGTCGGCATACCGACAACTTCAAGATCCATATTAAGATCATCTACCATCCTCTTGATCGTCACCAGCTGCTGGAAGTCCTTCTTGCCAAAGATCGTCACATGGGGCTTTACAATATTAAAGAGTTTAGCGCAAACCGTTGCTACACCGCTGAAGTGTCCCGGTCTCGACAAACCACACAGATTGTTTGTAACTCCCTCAACATCGACATAAGTTTGATAATGGTTGGGATACATTTCCTCGTTTGGAGGATAGAAAATTACGTCAACGCCAACATCCCTGGCAAGCTTCTCATCCCTTTCAAAATCCCTCGGGTATTTTTCTAAATCTTCACCGGGGCCAAACTGGGTCGGGTTAACGTAGATACTGATAACCAGACAATCCCCCCGTTTCCTCCCATCTATCATCAGGTCCAAATGCCCCTGATGGAGATATCCCATAGTGGGAACAAATGAAATTTTCTTCCCTGCCATCCTCATGGATTCGGAATATGCCTGCATTTCACGAACGGATTCAATAACTTTCATGATTTCCCCCACAAAAAAAGCCTCTCCGTCTGAGACGGGAGGCTTAAACATACTACTTGACTTCTTCCCTTCCGTCCCAGTCCTTAACCGGATCCAGGCGGTTTGAGTTTGAGATGAGGGCTACCAGAAAAAAATACCTCTGTCAAGGGATTTATCCTGAGCACGCCGAAGGATTTGTATCGAGCTTAGCTTAAAAGATATCAAGGGAGGTTTCAAGTAATGATGCACGATTTCTCGTACATTGATCTGTTTATGGTTTCGCAAATTCTGTAATCTCACCGGCACTATCAACTTCATAATAGTGCCTTCCACCTGCGGGGGTTGCCCTGATCCAGGTGTTAGCCATTACTATGGTAACTTCGGTATCCGTATCCCGGAATCCTCCTTCCTGCAGTCTGGCAAAGGATAAGCCAGACCATTCCTGACTCGCATTATCCGCCAGGTAGGACAGCGCCGCGGTGTATGCGTTCCTTGCCGCTGACAGGGCCGCAACATCCTCGGCGTTTTTCTTATACCTCATAAAGTTAGGAATAGCGATGGCCGCCATGATACCGATAATCGCGATGACAATCATCAGCTCAACCATCGTAAAACCTTTTTGATCCCTCTTTCTCCTCAATTTTATTAACATAATATGCTTCCTCTGTCCGGCCTTCTATGGTGCGAGACATTTGCATAACGTCCCCTTTTGACCAATTTCTGCGTCAGTCTCAAATTTTAATCCTCGAAATATCCAATATATTCCTATGGTTAAAATTTTCGCCTTCCTTGAACTTGAACAAAATTGAACATTCTGCAAAGGTCTCACACTATCACCGGCGGATTATACGGCCGCTTGAAGCATGAAATAAGTGAATAACCTCTTTTAAATCCGTATCGATAAATCAATTTGAAAGAGTCTATACTAAAAATCCGGGACAAGCGCAACGACATGTTTCACGTCTGATGTGTGAAACGTATTACTTTGTTTTATAATATAAATGGATGTTATTTTTAAATCCTTCTTCACCACTAAAGTCAAAACAGTTACATTTCGGGGAAAATAGCATTGCTAAGTCTTCCAAATTCTTCTACAGTCAACGTTTCTCCCCTTCTCTGTCCATCAATCTCCAGCCCGTTGAGAATTTTGTCAATATCCGTTTTAGACGATCGTAAGAGGTCTGAACTTTTCAGATTGTTCAAGAGGGTTTTTCGTCTCTTTGAAAAGGCGGTTTTTACGACCTTAAAGAAAAAATCAGCATTCTTTACTTCAAACAGGGGCGTTTCTCGAACAACCATCTTCAGTACGGCAGAATCAACCTTCGGTTTGGGATAAAAACAACCGGCCGGAACCATCGTGACCCTTGAGGGTATCGTATACATTGAATTTATAACGGAAAGTAAACCATACTCTTTCGTACCGGGAGATGCCATAATCCTGTCAGCCACTTCCTTCTGGAACATCAGGACTATTGTCGAAATACAATCTCTAAATCCAATCAATCTGAATAATATCTGCGATGAAATGTTATAAGGAATATTACCGATCACCTTTAACTTCCGCAAGTCACCAACATGTTCCTTTATCTCGCCAAAGGCTGAGTAAAAATCATATTTCAGGACATCCTGCTTCAGTATCTCGATATTAGAAAAATCTTTCAGTTCTTCTTGCAAGACGTTTAACAGTTTCGGATCTATCTCAAGGGCTATGACCTTTTGCGCATGCTCTGCAATCATGGCCGTCATGACCCCCAGCCCGGCACCTATCTCGACAACAATATCATCATTGTTAATGTCCGATATTTTCACAATTTTTGCTGTGATATTGTTGTCGATGAGAAATGACTGTCCCAGGCCCTTAAAGGGATGTATTCCATATTTTTTGAGGATACTTCGGGGAGATGTCATATCTGATGTTTATGTTTCTTTCTGATGGCTACCACGGTCTTATAGGCGATAAAATATGCCGGAACGGCAAAAAATGGCGCCATTATGATTCCACCTGCCAATAAGGGAGAGGCAACACACCATCCATTATTCACAATATGCCATATGGAATAATCGTTGAAAACAATCTGCAAATTGTTATTTCCCAGCAGGAACTTCCCTAATTGATATTGTGTAACATAAAAAAAAGGTATGGTTAGCGGATTTGATATTAGAAGAGAGCCAAGAATTGCGGCAGTAAAATTTTGCCTTAGTAAAAAAGTTAAAATGGCTATTAAAATGGTGTGAAACGGTATCGTCGGAGTTACCCCGATAAATATTCCGATGGCCATACCGAAGGCAATACTCTCCGGCGCCCCCTTGAGGCTAATGAATTGATCGTAAAATTTCCTGAATCTTTTCTTTGGATTCATACTTGTTTCATGACAGACCCTGACTCCAGCGGCCATCTGGATATGGCATTCAAATCGAAATGATCCTTTTTCCCTTTTCTTAAAAGATTATCACCGACAACTGCTATCATTGCGGCGTTGTCTGTGCACATAATCACAGGAGGTATAAATACTTCTATGCCTTTATCCTTCGCTTTCTCATAAAATCCATCGCGCAGCCTGCTGTTTGCCGCAACCCCACCTGATACCACAACCCTTGAAACAGAACAACCCCCGGCAGCCCGCAGGGTCTTTTCAACCAGAACGTCTACAATAGCCTCCTGGTAACTCGCCACTACATCAGGAATCTCATCTTCCGTTAAGGGATCTTCCCTTTTTTTAATATAGTTTAACAACGACGTCTTGAGCCCGCTGAAACTAAAGTCCAGGCTGTCTTTCATAGACCGTGGGAATTGAACATATGCGGGGTCTCCTCTTTTGGCCAGTTTATCTATCACAACCCCTCCCGGATACCCCAGATTGAGCATCTTTGCGGCCTTATCGAATGCTTCTCCGGCGGCGTCATCCCGGGTTTGTCCGATAATACTGAAATTCCCGAAATCCTGAACAAGATAAATGATTGTATGACCCCCTGACACAACGAGGGCAATAAATGGAAAATCCGGTTTTTCTTCACTCAGAAAGATAGCCGCGATATGACCTTCAAGATGATTTACACCTACAAAAGGGATCCCTCGTGCGAAGGCTATTGATTTGGCTACGGAAAGACCAACCAGAAGAGAACCGACCAGACCGGGCCCTCTCGTAACAGCAATGCCTTCGATATCGCCAAGAGAAACCCCTGCATCATCCAGCGCCTGCATGATTACAGGAACGATAGCCTCTATATGTTTCCGGGATGCAATCTCCGGCACTATGCCGCCGTATTTGCTATGTACATCAATTTGAGAGGCAATAACATTAGAAAGAAGAGATGTGCCATTGTGAACCACGGCAGCCGCAGTTTCATCACAGGAGGATTCTATACCTAATACTAACATATTTTATTCTCCACAAAAGTAGCAAAAAGATATATAAGAAACATCATTATTTGTAAACAAGAAAGGACAAGAAAGTGGAGATTCAAACCGATTTTCTGGTTTTGGGAAGCGGTATTGCCGGTTTTTGTTTTGCCATAAAAGCTGCAGATCTGGGAACAGTTGCCATTGTTACAAAGAAAGAAAAAGTGGAATCAAACACAAATTACGCCCAGGGCGGTATAGCCGCCGTCACCGACAAAACGGACAGCTTTGAATCTCACATAAAAGATACTCTCACAAGCGGGGCAGGCCTTTGCAAAGAAGATGTGGTCAGAACAGTTGTCACCGAAGGTCCCGATAGAATTAAAGAATTAATAGAATGGGGCGTTGAGTTTACCAGGGCTGAAAACGACAATTCCACCATCTATGACCTGGGAAGAGAAGGCGGTCACAGTCGCAGAAGGGTCTTGCATTCAAGGGATTTCACGGGAAGAGAATTAGAAAGAGCACTCGTTGAAAAAGCGGACTCGAAAAAAAACATCGAAATCTATGAAAACTTCTTTGCCATCAATCTTATCCTTGAATCAAAAGTTCCGGGAGGAAAGGTTGGAGTTGAAGGAGGAAGGAAAGATAAATGCATCGGGGCCTATGTCTTTGATGTAAATCATAACGTTGTTCACACCTTCAGGGCAAAATTCATCATGCTTGCAACAGGAGGATCAGGAAAAGTTTATCTCATCACCACAAATCCAGATATCGCAACAGGAGATGGCATAGCAATGGCCTACCGTGCGGGAGCAGAGATTGCCAATATGGAATTCATCCAGTTTCATCCCACCTGTCTATACCATCCCGAAGCCAAATCTTTTCTTATCAGCGAGGCAATACGAGGCGAAGGGGGCGAACTAAAACTAAAAAACGGCTCAACCTTTATGGAAAAATATCATTCCATGAAGAGTCTCGCACCGAGGGATGTAGTCGCCCGGGCCATCGATATGGAGCTGAAAAAATCGGGGGACGAATATGTTCTGCTCGATATAACTCACAAAGACAGAGCTTTTCTCATCGACAGGTTTCCAAATATATACCAAAGATGCCTCGAATTCGGGATAGACATGGCAAAGTATCCTGTTCCAGTGGTTCCCGCCGCCCACTATCAATGCGGCGGTGTTGCAGTAAATTCTCACGGGGAGACGAACATAGACCGGCTCTTCGCGTGTGGCGAGGTCTCCTGTACCGGCCTTCACGGCGCAAATCGCCTTGCAAGTAACTCCCTTCTTGAGGCGGTGGTATTCGCACACAGAAGCTTTATGAAAGTATCCGAATTGCTTCCCCAAACAAAGGATGAAACAATAGCCATCCTACCGTGGGACCCTAAAGGAGCAACAGAAAGTGATGAATCCGTCGTTGTTTCGCATAACTGGGATGAAGTCAGATCGTCCATGTGGAACTACGTTGGCATCGTCAGAAGCAATAAAAGATTAGAGAGGGCAAAAAGAAGATTGGATCTTATTACCCGGGAAATTGAGGAATACTACTGGAACTTTACCATAACCAGAGATCTCCTGGAACTTCGGAACATCGCCACGGTGGCAAAACTGATCATAGAATGTGCACAGCTGAGAAAAGAAAGCTGCGGCCTTAATTATAACCTTGATTATCCCGAAAGAGACGACACAGGGGGGTTAGAGGATACGATTATAAGAAAGTGAAGGCTCCGCCGCCTGCAAGCTCGTAATTCGTAATTTGCAAAACGTTATTCGATTTCCGTTTTCCGTTACTTTCCCCATTCAAGCTCAATTTTTCCCAGTACACTGGTGAAGACAAGTTTTAACTGTTGCGTTTCGAACAACGGGGGAAAAGGAGAGAACTTGAGACTATAAAACATCCCGTGATGTTGATTTACGTACGGGAAAAATTCCACAATGACAGGGGTAATCTTTTCAATCTTTCTCACCTCTATGGGATATACCCTGCTTCCTTTTTCATCTGCGAGAAAAATCTTCCAGATAGAACCGGCTTTTGAAAAATCATTTGAATCCTTCTCGGGGATATAAGCATAAAACAGAAACTCTTCGAAATCAGATGCGAGGTCAATGTGTAGCTCCTGCTTCGTTTTCTTTTCCGAATCCGTCAAAAGATATATTCTCGAGTACTCTGCAAGATAAGCCTCGTTAAACTCACTGCCTTTATACGTCGCAACAATATGGGCCCTGGTTTCAAACTGAGAATACTCTGTCTTGTCCCTGGTCCACTTATTTAAGGCGCTAAAATACTCTTTCGAGATACTTTCGTCTTTTACTATGTCAATATATTCTTTAACCTCGCTACAGGCAAGACAGATCATCAAGAGAATTAATAAAACTCCCCATACTCTCTTCTTCATTTTCCCCTCCGAGCACCCTGATAAATATGTAATTCACATGAGTTAAAAAATTCTCCACCCTGAATGTACCTTCAATATCCTCCGGACTCAAATATGACATAACTTCACTATCACCAAGGAGCAACTGTTTAAATTCAAGTCCCTCTTCCCACGATTTCATCGCATTTCTCTGTACAATGGTATAGGCGTTTTCCCTGGAGATTCCCTTTTCGATCAACTTCAGCAAAACCATTTGAGAAAAGACCAGTCCTCTGGTCATGTTGAGATTCGAAATCATTCTCTCAGGATAAACAGTAAGATTGTCTATCATCCCGATAAACCTGTTAAGCATAAAATCAAGCAGTATCGTGGCGTCAGGAGCGATGACTCTCTCAACGGATGAGTGGCTGATGTCCCTCTCATGCCAGAGAGCAACATCCTCCAGTGAAGTCAGGGCATACGATCTCATCAGGCGTGCGAGACCGGAGAGGTTTTCAGAAAGAACGGGATTACGCTTGTGCGGCATGGCCGATGAACCCTTCTGGCCGGGAGAGAAGAATTCTTCTACCTCCCTAACCTCAGTCCTCTGAAGCAGCCTGATCTCTGTGGCAAATTTATCAATAGAAGATGCAATGATTGCCAGTGTTGAAAAAAACTCAGCGTGCCTGTCCCTTTGAATAACCTGTGTAGAAACAGGGGCGGGTTTAAATCCCAGCCTGCCGCATACATATTCCTCGACCATTGGATCTACAAAGGAAAAGGTTCCCACGGCCCCTGATATTTTACCATAGCTGATAGCTTCTTTTGCTCTTAACATTCTTTCCCTGTTTCTTTCCATTTCCTGATACCAGAGGGCCATCTTCAAACCGAATGTAATTGGCTCGGCATGTATCCCGTGGGACCTCCCGATCATTAAGGTATCCTTATACTGAAAGGCCTTTTTTCTCAGGACGATCAATAGTTTCTCTATGTCATGGATAAGGAGTTCAGCGGCTTCTTTTAAGAGAACGGCAAGTGAGGTATCGAGAACATCCGAAGACGTCAGTCCCATATGGATATATCTCGCATCCTCGCCTACCCTTTCCGAAACCGAGGTCAGAAAAGCGATGACATCATGCTTTACCGTTTTTTCTATCTCTTCAATCCTTGCTATATCAAAACCGGCCTTCTCTGTTATGTTGTTGAAAGAATGAATGGGAATTTTCCCCATACTGGCAAGGGCTTCACACGCAAGCAGTTCGATATCAAGCCATTTCTGATATATGTTTTCCTGGCTCCATATGGAAGCCATCTCTCTTCTCGAATATCTTGGAATCAATTCAATTCTCCTTACACAGTTATTCAGTGTTCTGCGTTTATGTTTTTTAATTCAAAATTAAAAATTGCAGTAATGCTATTACGGGAGAAAAAGTGAGTCAAGAAATTTTAACTATCTGATTATTCAAAACAGTATCCTTGCATTAAATAATTTACGTTACCAGCAAAATTTTTCTTGTAATAAAAGAGATTTTATGGCTATATATAGTATCGTCACAGCAAACACATACAACATATTGTGGTATTTTATCACATTTTAGGCGTTAAGTGGAGGAATGTTATGCACAAAAAAATAAGAAAAAGGGATGGCCGATATGTCAAATTTAACGCTTCCAAGATAACAGACGCCATAGCAAAAGCAGGAGCAGCAACCGGCGAATTGGAAAGCGACGGCGCCCTGAAATTAACAATAAAAGCTCTGAATCTTGCCGAGAAGTTGTTTGACGACAAGATAATGACCGTAGAAGAAGTCCAGGACATCGTTGAGGAAGTCCTCTTATCCTCCCCATATCGCAAGACGGCCAAGGCATATATTATTTATAGAGATCAACACGCCAGATTAAGGGAAATTACGAATAAAATGGAAGTTGATCTTGTGGATCAATATTTGAAAAAAACGGACTGGAAAATCAACGAAAACAGCAACATGGATTATTCTCTCCAGGGATTGAACAACTATATCTCTTCTGAAGTCAGCAAGGTTTACTGGCTCAACGAAATCTATCCCCCCGAAATAAAGAAGGCCCAGACTGAAGGCGACTTTCACATTCATGATCTCAGTCTCCTCTCCGTCTATTGTGTGGGTTGGGATTTATTCGACCTGCTTATTGAGGGGTTCAAAGGAGTATCCGGCAAAGTGGAAAGCAAACCGGCAAAGCATCTCCGGAGCGCGCTGGGACAGGTCGTAAACTTCTTTTATACACTCCAGGGAGAGGCGGCAGGCGCCCAGGCCTTCTCAAACTTTGACACCCTTATGGCCCCGTTTATACGGTACGACAACCTGAGTTTTAATGATGTAAAGCAGGCTCTGCAAGAGTTTATCTTTAATATAAATGTTCCCACACGGGTTGGCTTTCAGACGCCCTTTACTAATGTTACCCTTGATGTAACGGTACCCGCATATTACGCTAAGCAAAATATCATTATCGGCGGGAAACCTATGAAGGAAACTTATCAAGAGTTTCAAAAAGAAATGGATACGTTCAACAGCGCCTTTTTGGAAGTCATGTCTGAGGGCGATGCAAAAGGAAGGGTTTTTACATTTCCCATTCCAACATATAACATAACGAAAGCCTTCGACTGGGATAATCCTAACCTTAACCACTTATGGGAAATGACATCCAAATATGGCGTACCCTACTTTTCGAATTTTATAAATTCCGACATGGATCCCGAAGATGCGCGGAGCATGTGCTGCCGATTGCGAATAGATAACAGGGAACTGGAAATGAGAGGAGGAGGCCTTTTCGGCTCCAATCCCCTCACGGGATCAATCGGAGTAGTCACACTCAACCTGCCCAGAATCGGTTATCTTTCCAAAACGGAAGGCGAATTTATGGAGCAGTTGAGCAAGCTCATGACCCTGGCAAAAGACAGCCTCGAAATTAAGAGAAAAGCCCTGGAAAGATACACCGATGGAGATCTTTATCCGTATACAAAATACTATCTGCGAAGCGTAAAAGATCGTTTTGGTGAGTACTGGAAGAATCATTTCTCAACGATTGGTCTTGTAGGTATGAATGAGGCCTGTCTGAATTTCATGGGCAAGAATATAGCCGACCCGGAAGGTCATGAATTCACCAGGAAAGTGCTTGATTTTATGCGGCGTGAATTACTCAGATACCAGCGGGAAACAGGAAATAATTACAACCTTGAAGCAACGCCTGCTGAAGGAACATCATACAGCCTGGCGAGAGCTGACAGGAAAAAATACGCCGATATTATCTGTGCCAATGTCAACGGTGACGGAGGAGAAAACGTCAATCCCTTCTATACCAACTCTACCCAGCTTCCCGTTAATTATACGGATGACATCTTTGAAGCCCTGGATCTGCAGGATGAAATCCAGACACGATACACGGGAGGAACGGTTTTTCATATCTACGCCGGTGAGCGAATCGCAAATCCTTCCGCTGTTAAGGTATTGGTGCGCAAGATCAGTGAAAAATACCACCTCCCCTATTTTACTTTCAGCCCCACGTTCAGCATCTGCCCGAACCATGGGTACATAAAAGGGGAAACAGAAAAATGCCCGGAATGTAATGAGCACTGTGAAATTTATTCCCGTGTTGTTGGTTACCTGCGCCCGGTAAACCAGTGGAATAAGGGGAAAAAGGAAGAATTCAAAATGAGACAGGTGTTTACAGTATAAATGATGAAAATCGGGGGCCTGCAAAAATTTTCCTTGATAGATTATCCGGAAAAAATATGTGCCATTGTATTTACACAGGGATGCAATTTCAGGTGCCCCTATTGTCACAACCCGGAATTATCAAACCCTGATCTTTACGAGAATTGCATCCCCGAGGAGGAGATATTTTCCTTTCTGGAAAAACGAAAAGGGAAACTTGATGCCGTCAGCATTACAGGAGGTGAACCAACCCTACAGCCCGATCTCGTTGACTTTATTAAAAAAATAAAAGCGATGGGTTATTTTGTCAAGATAGACTCAAACGGATCACACCCTGAAGTCCTGAAAACACTGATCGAAGACAAACTCATCGATTACCTCGCGGTGGACGTAAAGGCACCACCGGAAAAATACCGGAAGATTACCAGAGCTAAAACTAATCCTGATCTAATCAAACAGAGTATCGACCTGATTAAAAAATCCAACATACCGCACGAGTTTCGCACAACCGTTGTAAAATCTCAATTAAACGAAAATGATTTAATAACAATCAGCAAGCTTGTAAAAAATGCCGAGCTCTACGTCTTGCAGAAGTTCGTCCCTTCCAAGACGATGGACCCGAAATTTATGAATAAAAAAACTTATTCCGATGAGGAATTTGACAAACTCAAGAAAAAAATTGAAAAAAATGTCCGGTCCGTTGTCGTGAGATAGGTTGATAACTTCCTTGTCCCCGATAATCATCCCAAAAGCCCTTCCCAAAAAAATTCGGGTTGACACAAGCGTGTAACTCACCTATACTCCAGCGGTTTAAAAACGGAACCTTACAGTAAAATCCCATTTCGAAAACATCCTAATTTTAATAATAAAAGGTAGATACATATGCCCGCACGAAAAGATATTAAAAAAGTAATGATTATAGGATCCGGCCCTATTATTATTGGTCAGGCTTGCGAATTTGATTATTCCGGCACGCAGGCATGCAAGGCTCTTAAAAATCTTGGATATGAAGTCGTCCTCGTTAATTCAAATCCGGCTACTATTATGACCGATCCCGGTATGGCTGACTCGACCTATATTGAACCACTCAATTTCCGGTGTTTGACGGAAATTATAAAAAAGGAACGTCCTGATGCGATCCTTCCCAACCTGGGCGGTCAGACCGGCCTGAACCTTACCTCTGAGCTTAACCGGGCCGGAGTTCTCGACGAATACGGTGTCAAGGTCCTTGGTGTGACTGTCGATGCCATTGAGCGTGGTGAAGACAGAATTGCATTTAAAAATACAATGGATCAGCTCGGCATCGAGATGCCACGGAGTGAACCGGCATACAGTGTCGAAGAGGCTGAAAAAATAGCCGAAGAACTCGGTTATCCCGTTGTCATCAGACCCGCGTACACAATGGGGGGAACGGGAGGAGGCCTTGTATATAACAAGGAAGAACTCCAGACTGTTGCCGGCCGTGGAATATCCGCCAGTCTCATCGGACAGATACTGATTGAAGAATCTGTCCTTGGATGGGAAGAACTTGAACTTGAAGTCGTTCGAGACTCCAAGAATCAGATGATTACCGTATGCTTTATTGAAAACGTCGATGCTATGGGAGTTCACACGGGAGACTCTTTCTGCACAGCGCCCATGCTCACAATTTCTCCTGAACTCCAGGAACGTCTTCAAAAATACTCTTACGCCATTGTCGAAGCTATTGAGGTCATTGGCGGAACAAACACCCAATTTGCCCATGATCCTAAAACGGGAAGGGTTGTCGTTATTGAAATTAACCCGAGAACGTCTCGTTCCTCAGCATTGGCTTCAAAAGCAACAGGTTTCCCGATTGCCCTTATTTCTTCTCTTCTGGCAGCCGGTCTTACCCTGGATGAAATACCGTACTGGAGAGAAGGCACATTAGACAAGTATAAACCGTCTGGTGACTATGTCGTTGTTAAATTTGCCCGGTGGGCCTTTGAAAAGTTCGAAGGCTCCTATGATATGCTTGGAACACAGATGCGGGCCGTCGGCGAAGTCATGAGCATTGGCAAAACTTACAAAGAAGCTCTTCAGAAGGCAATTCGATCACTTGAAATCAATCGCTACGGCCTCGGATTTGCGAAGGACTTTCATGAAAAACATCTCGAAGATCTGATGGGACTTCTGGCCAGGCCAACGAGTGAAAGACAATTCATCATGTATGAAGCCCTCCGCAAGGGTGCAACCGTTGATGACCTCCATAAAAAGACCCACATCAAATCGTGGTTTATTGAACAGATGAAGGAGCTCGTCGAACTGGAGGGGGAAATCCTCAAATATAAAGGGGAAACGCTGCCCGATGATCTATTGATTCAGGCAAAAAAAGATGGCTTTGCCGACCGTTATCTTTCACAGATCCTGAACATTCCGGAAAAAGACGTCAGGGAACGACGCAAATCGTTAGGTGTTGTCCAGGGGTGGGAACCGGTTCCGGTTAGCGGTGTAGAAAATGCGGCATATTATTTTTCCACCTATAACGCCCCCGACCAGGTTGAAACGTCAGGCAGAAAGAAGATTATTGTTCTCGGTGGAGGTCCAAACCGGATCGGTCAGGGCATAGAATTCGATTATTGTTGCGTTCACGCTGCCTTTACACTCAGGGATGAAGGCTATGAATCGATTATGATTAATTGTAATCCCGAAACTGTCTCGACGGATTACGATACATCCGACAGGCTCTATTTTGAACCCCTTACGGTTGAAGACGTTCTAAGTATCTATGAAAAGGAAAAACCTGAAGGTGTTATTGTTCAATTTGGAGGACAAACACCCCTTAATATTGCGAATGAGCTGGCTGGGGCCGGCGTCAAAATCCTCGGCACCTCGCCTGAAATGATAGATCTGGCAGAAGACAGGGATCAGTTCCGAAAAATGATGGATAAACTCGGAATTCCCGAACCTGAATCCGGAATGGCAAGCACGTTCCAGGAAGCCCTCGATATAGCAAAGAAGATAGGTTACCCTCTGATGGTACGACCATCGTATGTTCTGGGTGGACGCGGTATGGAGGTGATCTATGACGAGGTGATGTTAAAACATTACATCGCCGCTGCTGTTGACGTAACACCTGAAAGACCGATACTGATCGATAAATTTCTGGAAAATGCAATTGAAGCCGAAGCTGACGCCATATCAGACGGTACCGATGCCTTTGTTCCCGCTGTCATGGAACACATCGAGCTTGCCGGTGTTCACTCCGGTGATTCTGCCTGTGTCATTCCATCCATAAGTATTCCGGCACGTCATGTCGATACCATAAACGAGTATACAAAAAAGATAGCAGTGGAACTAAAAGTATCGGGACTCATGAATATCCAGTACGCCATCGCGGATGATATTGTTTATGTCCTCGAGGCTAATCCCCGTGCCTCACGGACCGTTCCGCTTGTTTCAAAGGTTTGTAACATCTCCATGGCACGAATAGCAACACAGCTGATGCTCGGCAAAAAACTCCCGGATCTTAACCTGAAATCCAGAGATTTTCCCCACTTCGGCGTCAAAGAAGCAGTGTTCCCCTTTAACATGTTCCCCGAAGTTGATCCGCTTCTGGGACCGGAAATGCGATCAACAGGCGAGGTTCTCGGATTAGCGGATTCTTTCGGTCTTGCCTTCTTCAAGTCTCAAGAAGCAGCTCAACAGGCTCTGCCATCAAAAGGCACGGTATTGATAACAATATCTGACCCCGACAAGGCAGCTATTTTAGAAGTCGCCAAGGCCTTTAGTGAGCTTGGCTTTAATATCAAAGCCACGAAGGGCACTAAAGATTTTCTTGCCGGACATGGAATTAAAACAGAGCGGACACTTAAAATGCATGAAGGACGACCCAACATTGTGGATGCGATAAAAAATAAAGAAATTACCCTGGTCATCAATACACCAAGCGGCAAACTGAGCCAGCACGATGATTCGTACATACGGAAAGCGGCTATCAAATATAAAATCCCGTATATTACAACAACAGCCGCGGCAGTTGCCGCAGCAAAGGGCATAGCGGCCATACGGGAAGGTCACGGAGGAGTAAAATCCCTTCAGAATTACCATGCAGACATTCGCTGAGAGGCATGCCATGAAATCTATACAAGAAAACTGCGGCATTTTCGGTCTTTATGCTCAAAAGGAATGTGTTTATGACATTTACCAGGGGATTGACTTCCTGCAACACAGAGGACAGGAATACTGCGGCATATCCACATACAATCAGGAAATAGATCGGATAAAACAGATTGATTTCCTCGAACAGCAGAATGAGGAACATGACAGTGACCTGTCCTTCGGTAAAGAAATCAATCATGTCACCCATCACGGCAAGGTTATTGATACTTTCACTGACGAAGAATTGCGAATTTTGAAGGGATACTGGGGTATCGGCCATGTCAGTCTCTGGGAACGGCAACCGATGAAGTGGCAAACGGGGCACGGAGAAATTGCCGTCGCCTTCAGTGGTAATGTTATAAACGCCGATGAACTGATGCAAGAAATGATGGATCGCGGCAAGTCGTTCTACAAAAGCTATGATATAGAAACAATCTCAAAAATTATCATCGAAGAACCGGATACAGTCAGTGGCATAAAGGCCCTTGCTAAAAAAGTCAAGGGCGCTTATTCTCTTGTCGTTCTATCCAAAGACGGAATTTATGCAACACGAGACATTTATGGATTTCGCCCGCTTATGCTTGGTAAAGATACCGAGCGCTATGCGGTAAGTTCAGAATCCCGTGCTATTCAAAATCTTGGCATGGAAAATGTGCGGGATATTGGCCCCGGTGAAATAGTCCTGATTAATGACAGGGGATTTCAAACTGTGGGACAGGCCCACTCTCCCCGGAAGGCTCATTGTGCCTTTGAATGGGCCTACACTGCAAGTATTGATTCCGTAATCGATGGTGTCCACGTACAGGAAGCACGTAATAATATGGGTGCACAGCTCGCACAGCGAGATATCGATGAAGGCGGTTTAGGTGCCGATCTTGTAGCGCCGGTTCCCCTGTCGGGAATTGGTCATGCACTCGGATACCATCAGCGTTCCAAAATTGATTACCAGGAAGTGTTTCTCTATCATCGCTACGCTGATCGCAGTTACATGCAGGCAACCCAGATTGCCCGTGAGAAAATGGCAAAACGCAAGCTGTCTGTGCTTCATTACGCCGTCAAAGGAAAAAGCATCGTCCTCTGCGATGACTCTATTGTGCGGGGAACACAGATCATGAACAAGGTAAGAGATTTGAAGAACGCCGGCGCCAAGAGTGTACACGTACGTATTGCCTGTCCGCCACTGATGTACCCCTGCGATTTTGGCGTCTCGACACGATCCCATGATGAACTGATCGCCCGTCAATTAATAAACACAGGTGATATTACATCTATGGACCAATTGTTAGAGATTGAAACGTGGATCGCAAATCAGATCGGTGCAGATTCTGTCAAATTCAACACCATGGATGCTTTTGTTTCGGCCCTGATGATTCCCAGAAAAGAGCTCTGTTTACGATGTTTTGATGGCATTAATCCCCTCGAAGACCGGTAACACCTCTATTACGCACGGGGACCGTATATCAATGCCTTTGAGAGGTTCAGGGTCATCACGAGACTTTTGAAAAATGTTCAATTACCAGAAACCTGACCTGTGATACGCCTCGTCCTCGGCCGATTATCAAAATCAAGAAGAATGATCTGCTGCCATGTGCCCAATGTCATGTGACCATCCACAACGGGTACTGTAAGAGATGGACCGAGAAGGGCTGCCCTTACGTGGGAGTATCCGTTTCCATCACCCCATCGTGCATCATGACTATAATAAATATCCCGCGGTGCAATCCTCTCAATTGCCTCTCTTAAATCATCAATTACACCGCTTTCATATTCTATCGTTGTTAATGATGCCGTTGACCCGGGAATGAAGAGCAGTACATGTCCCTCAGATATACCGGATTCGGCAATTTTTTTCATAACCGTGCCTGTAATGTCCACAATGTCCGTATCGCCTGTTGTAGAAAGAGAAAAAGAGAAATTTGAAATTTTCATGAGATTGTCTCCTTTGCTGGTCATTTAAAATCTGAGAATGCTAACACAGGCTTATTCAATATTCAATGATACATGCGTCGATAAAAAATCAATCTTGCCATTGCTCTCAATATCTGGTAGCTATAATCACTCTTGTACGAAAATCATAAAACACAGGATATTCAATAAAATAGAGGCAATATTATTATGGGAAAAGACTCGATAAAACGGGCGAAGGAAGTCCTGAAAATAGAAGCGGAAAGTATCTTAAGCCTCGTTGACAAAGTTGATGACAATTTTTCCAGAGCTATCGACATGATATGCAAATCAAAGGGACGGGTTATTGTCACAGGAATAGGCAAATCCGGCCTTGTCGGGAAGAAAATCGTTGCCACCCTGACCAGCACGGGCACACCTGCCCTCTTCCTGCACCCCGTAGAGGGGTTGCATGGTGATCTCGGTATCGTCACAAAGAATGATGTTATGCTGGCAATCTCCAACAGTGGTGAAACGGATGAATTAAACATGATCATTTCGAACACCGAAAAGGTTGGGGCCCCTCTTATCGCATTTACGGGCAATATGAACTCAACCCTTGCCAGATTGAGCAACGTGGTCATCGATGTGGGTGTTACAAGGGAAGCCTGCCCTTTCGGTCTCACCCCGACATCAAGCTCCACCGCTACATTAGCCATGGGAGATGCACTGGCCGTAGCACTGATAAAGAAAAAAAATTTTACAGAGAAGAATTTCTTTAAATTTCACCCGGGAGGACATCTGGGACTGAGACTGATGGCAAAAGTCAGAGATGTCCTGATTACTGGTGATCAAATCCCCAAAGTTTCCCCCGGGTCCCCGGCATTGGATGCCATCAAGATAATTGACGAAAAAAACGTCGGCTTTGTTCTCGTTACTGATCGGGAAAATCACCTGATAGGCATACTAACGGATGGCGATATAAGACGTTTTGTTAAATTGGGGTTAAATTTCAAAGAGAAAATTGTCGATGAATTGATGACAAAATCCCCCATGACTATCAGTCCGGACAAATCCCTCGCCGATACAATAGAAACCATGCAGAAGAAAGAGATCACCACACTGGCTGTTGTAAATGAGAAAGGCCAGCTTGATGGATATGTTCATTTGCATGATATTCTCGGAAGAGGAGGAACGATAAAAATTTCGGTTCCTGTCTGATTAGGAGGGATTTGATGCCAATCTACGAGTTTGATGGAAAGAAGCCCGGGATTTCCCCGAAAAGCTTTGTCCATCCTGAAGCCGTTCTCATAGGCGATGTGACCATCGGCAACCGATGCTATATAGCGCCAGGTGTCGTAATAAGGGCGGATTGTGGACCGATTATCATTCACGATGATACAAGCATTCAGGACAACACAGTAATCCATGTCAATCCGGGCGCAAAGGTTATTGTTGAAAGGGAAGTTCTCGTAGGACACAGTGTTGTCTTACATGACGTTCATATCAAGTCGAGATGCGTCATAGGAATGGGGGCAGTTTTATTATTCGGGGTGGTCTGTGAGGAGGGTGTTTTTATCGGCGCCGGATCAGTTGTTCCGAACGGCATGCATATTCCCGCCGGAAAACTTGCAGTCGGAATGCCCGCAAAAATAATCAAGGATGTAACTCCCGAACAAAAATCGTATGCCAGATTCGGAGTTGAGGATTATTTAAGACTCACTGAAGAATATCTAAAGGGGATGAAGCTGGTTTCCCGATGAAAATATCATAATCACGAATCGCTGGCCTTCAACCCACCCTTTTTGTTCCAGTATTGATCCTCTTTTTCATATTCCTCTATCATTTTTCGCTCGACGTAAAGTCTGTTTTTCTCAAATTCTCCGGAATCCATATCTTCAGGAAGAAACTCAAGAGAACCAAAACGAATGACAACCCTGCTGAACGGCTTGGGAACCATGAACCTGTCCCAGCTGTTAAATATCCATGGTTTTTCATAAAGAACAAAGGTGGGGCAAAGTGCGGCTCCCGACTGCTGCGCCAGGGATATAAGACCAGGTTTTATAACATGGGGCGGCCCCGTCGGGCCGTCTACAATATGGCCGGCAAGTTGAGTCTTAATAACTTCATCAACCATTCCCCTCAAAGCCTTCTTGCCTCCCCGGGAACTTGATCCGCGCACCGGTATCCAGCCGACTTTCTTAGCAACATCGGCAATAAAATCTCCGTCTTTACTCTGAGAAATCATAATACAAATCGGCATGCCAAGTATTTTGGGGAGATAAAACCCTCCAAAAAACCTCTGGTGCCAGGAGGCTAATATGACCCGCCCGTTGTTTTCCAGGTGGTTTCTGATTTCCTCCTCGTTTTCAAAGCTCAGTCTCATTGTTTTTGCATACAAATTTAGAATATGGTACGCAGGAAAGGTCAATAAATACTTAACAATAAAATACTTTGTTTCTTTTTTTAGATTCATTTTGATCCGGATATTTTTTTGTATTTAAAATATCAAAGGGGTTGGGTCGCAAAGACCCAACCCCCTAATTCCCAATGGTAGGCGGTACTGGATTTGAACCAGTGACTTCTACCGTGTGAAGGTAGCACTCTCCCACTGAGTTAACCGCCCATAGTTTCGATTCATATATCTTAAAGAAATCTCTTTTTCAAGACAAAAAACCGGATGAATCCTAAGCAATATCATACTATCCTGAAAATGATTAAAGATACTCAAGGGATAGTATAAATTATAGTATTGACAGAAAACCATTTTTCTTATTATACTTAATTCCACATCGCGCTGATTTCTGAGCGGAATTAATTTAGATATTCTGTTTGCTTGATGTTTCACTTCAGTAATCCGATCAGCCGCACTTGATAAGACTTCTCAACGGTTCATCTTCCTTCTTCTGAACACTTTCTGATAACTAAAGAAAGGAGAACTAAGACACTATGAAAAAATTTGAATACCAGATAACCATTCATCCTGTGGAAACCTTCAAGCAGGTGGCCTTTTTCTGTACCCAGGAAGGAGAATGCAGTCTGGAGGAACTTCCCTCCGACCAAGTTAAAGTTCTCCAGACACTATTGAATGAAAGGGGGCAACAGGGCTGGGAACTCGTCGATATGTCCTTCGGCAAGGATGGTCTTCTGGCCATCTGGAAAAGCGAAGTAAAAGTAAACAGTTAACAATAAAAAGGCGGGGAAGCAAAAATTAATGGAACCTTTATAGCTAACGCACCAGGTCATTGACACACCACCATCTTTATTTTATACTGAAAATGTAAGAAACTAGGAATTGTAAGGCTGTTGCATGATGAAAATATTTTCATAACGAAGATCAGGCAACAGCCTGGTGGGTTCTTATTCTTCAGAAAGAGGATAAGGGCTCGTTCAATGAATCCTCTACAAAAGAAAGGAGGAAATTAAAATGAAGGCAGTTGTCATTTTTACAGGAACAGGGCCAATTCTGATTCTAACTTCTTATGAATCCATGACTAATGCTGATTTTGTTGAGAAGCTTGCAACAAAGGGGATTAAAAAATTTATCGCTGTTGAGCTCCCCATGGAAAAGGTCAAAAAAATATACGGGGAGCGCTTTCTGGTTATCATGGAAGATCTTTATCAAACCGATGACTTACGGGTTCTTGACTACAACGGGTACAACATTTTTGCCAACTTTTCCTTTGCAGAACTGGGAGAACCAGTTTATTACGAACCATAAATAAAGAAGCGTTTGTTAGCTTCGGAAAGACGTAAAAAAAAGCAGGCTCATATTTTCAGGCCTGCTTTTTTCTGTTCAGGAAAACTCGTTTATTTTTTGTCGATTTTTCTGATCTGCCATAACAGGTGAACCAGGCAGCATATTTCCCCATGTTCATCTTTGATCTCGAGATCCGCGACCATATCAACCTTCCCTTTCTCCTCAGCAGCTTTCTGTGCATTCTCAACCTGTTCGGGAGTCAGCTCTATCTCGACAATCATATCGGTCGTAGCAGGACGTCTGTAACGAATTGCAGACTCTTTCAGTAAAGGGAAGTATTTCTTATGATCAAAGGAAGTGAAAAAGAGTACGCCTGCTGAAAAATCGGCAAGAGAAAAAAGTGATCCCGCATACACTGTACCGAAATGGTTAATATTAGGTTCCTTGGGCAACTTCAGTTTTGTATAACGATCCCTGAAGTCAACAATCTTGATTCCCATTTTCTCGATTATCTTTATAACCTGTTCGAGATAGTTCACAAGATCTTTATGTTTGTCTTCGATCATAGCCTTCTCCCTTTGCAAAAAATTAATGAGTGTTTTCTAATTTTTTCTTTATATCCTCTCTCAACTCTTTTTTGATAATCTTACCCACAGGGTTCCTCGGAATCGCATCTATAATCTCTAAACGTTCCGGAAGCTTGTAGGATGCTATGCCCTGATCTTTCATGAATGAAGTTAGCTCTTCCAGTTCTACATTTTCTCCTTCTCTGGGAACCACATAAACGCAAGTCTTTTCATCCATGATCTCATCAGGATAACCAACAGCCGCTACGTCAGCTATTTTGGGATAACCGAGCAACATATTCTCTATCTCCTGGGCGCTTATGTTGAAACCGCCACGAATGATGATGTCTTTAGTTCTGTCAAAGAATCCAATGCAGTCTCCCTCTTTTATCTGGAAGAGATCACCCGTATTAAAGTAACCATCTTTATCAAATGATTTCTCCGTAACATCGGGAATTCTAAAGTAGCACGGTATGACATTAGGTCCCCGATACCACAATTGACCCACACTGCCGACTTCCGTTAACTCCTCTCCCGTAGCGGGATCCACTATCTTTGTCTGAAAAAATTGCGCTGCAGGCGTACGCCATTCGGTCCCCGGTTTCCCCCATTGAGGAAAATTATAGATACGTTTTTCCGCATCGGGAACATCAAAAGGACCTGAAACTATACCTGTCGATTCATTCTGGCCCCATATATTTCCAAATTCGATGCCCCAGCGTCTTTTCAATTCCTGAACGGACCAGAGGGAGGGAGGAGCACTGCCAATAGTGATCATTCTTATGTTGCTCAGGTCAAATTCGTCTACCCTGGGATGCTTCAGCAACATATTGACAACTGCCGGAACAAGAAGAGTGTAGGTAATTTTCTCCTTTATAAATTGTTCGATCAGCTGCGGCGGGTTGAAGGGATGATGCAAGACCATCTTGTTGCCCAATAGCAACCAGGGGATGTATATTGTCCCGATAGAGGCCATATTCACCAGTGGTCCGGCCGTGATAAAATTGTCCTTGTGACTCATTCCCGTTGAATCCATTTGCATATTAGCCATGATAACCCAGCTGTTATGACTTATGGGACATCCCTTCGGTTGGGCCTCCGTGCCGGATGACCAGCATAGCGTGAAGACATCATTGGCATCTAAAGGAATGCTATCCAGCTTGCCGGTTACATCCCCCTTGGACATCTCTCTAATCTCCGGCAGGGTAAGGATATGCTTTAAATCCGGAAGCTTTGGCTGAAGTTTTGCCCCCATCTCCCTGTGTTTGAAACCGTGAAATTCTTCGACGGTGATAAATGCCCTGGCTTCTGTCAATCCGGCGACATACTCGAATTCAGATGCCCTCCACTGCATCGGCATGGGAGATATAAGACCTCCCGCCCTGGTAATTGCCAGATAAAGCATGGCCAGCTCCCAGCAGTTGGGTATTTGCACTATAATGATATCATCCTTTTGAATGCCCATTTTGAGGAGCCCCTCCGCGGTGGCATCAACCGCCCTGTCAAACTCCCTGTATGTCGGTCTTTCCGGCTTGAAACCCACCAGATCTTCCTTATCGTAAGGATCTACGACACACACCTCATCTGGATATTTACTGACATTGTCCTTAAAATAATCGATTAGTGTCTTCGTTCCCCACGCCCCTTTTTCCGTCCATTCCTGAATCATTTGCTCAGACGCTAAAATCATTTTTTTCTCCTCCTTTTTTGATTGCCTTGGGTTAAATCAGTAAAAATTCTTCCCGAAGAGCTTCTGGCTCAGACCGATCAGGTCTGCCCATTTCAACGGACCTCCCTTGTCGGGAGGAAATCCGGTACCCCATATCATTCCCACATCGATCATCCGCGGATCATCTACGATTTGCCTGTCAAGAAGATCTCTCCCTACTTCTACCAATGCTGTCAGGAGACCGGTTTGAATTTCTTCTTCTGTCTTTTCCTTCGGTTCCCTCTTGGCAATAAGCGGGATGACTTCAGGATCAACACTGCCGTCTTTCAAGAAGAATCCCTTGCCCGATTTTTTCAGACCGAGACGACCATCTTCCACTACATTCTTGAGCGTTTTCTGTTCGACACCCATGCCGACGAATATCTTATGCGGCACATCTATTCCCACCTCATCGGTAAGCCTGATCGGTCCCACGGGCATGCCAAACTTTGTAATGGCCCCGTCCACCTTTTCTATTGCGTTTCCTTCTTCCACATATTGAAGGGCATTCAGAAGAAACGGGAAGAGCATCGCGTTTACTACAAAGCCCGGATTGTCCTTGCATACAATGGGTCTTTTCCTGATTGAGGCGGCAAAATTCAGGAGATTATCAACGGTATCCTGACTTGTTTTTTCACCCCTTATGACTTCCACAAGCTGCATCAACCGCACGGGAGAGAAGAAATGGGTGCCGCCAAACCTCCCGGGATGAGACACATATGAAGACATGGCGGTAATCGGAATGGAAGAAGTATTGCTCGCAATGATACAGTCGTCACTTACAACTTCACAGAGTTCCTTATAAACCTGTTCTTTTACTTTGATGTCTTCAAAAACTGCTTCAATGACAATATCCACATCTTTGAAGTCGTCCTTATATTCAGAAGTAACAGTAAGGAGATTCATCAGATCATCCACGGGAACCTTCAATCTCTTCTTTTCGGCCATACCATCGAATATCTTTCTCAGGAATGCCTTCCCCGGTTCGAGGGCTTCCGGTATATCCTTGACGATGACCGGCACCCGCATGTTTCTCAGTATATCAATAACAATGCCGCGTCCCATTGTTCCAAAACCGAGAACAGCCGCCTTCTTCAGCGGTCTGGTCTCAAATCCCTTCGTCATCATTGCTTTAGGTTTGTCTGTCATTGTTTTAATAAAAAATGTATTTATACTCCCTTTTGCCTCATTTGTAAGGATAACCTCGGCAAAACACTTCTTTTCTATTTCCAAACCCTCTTCTAACGGAAGTTTTAACCCCTCCTGGATAGATTTAATGGCCAGCATGGGACCAGGCAGTTCACGTCCTTTCGTAACCTTGAGAACACCCTGGCGTGCCATCTCGGCGGCAGCATCAATCTGAGAAAAATCATGTTCCGGTCTCTTCAATTGCACCGTTCCCGATATTATTTCCTGAAGAAACAATTTGGCCTCTTCGAGAAGATCGCCGTCGGCAGAAACAATTCTATCAACAAAACCGGCCTTGCAAGCCTCGGCCGCGGGCAGTAGTTTACCTCTCAGGATAAGCTCAATGGCGGGATATCCGATCAGGCGTGGCAACCTTTGAGAACCTCCCCCCCCGGGGAAGAGCCCCACGTTGCATTCTGGAAGACCGATAATGGTCGTCTTTGACTCCTTTGCTATTCTTGCCGTGCAGGCAAGGACAAATTCCAGGCCACCACCGACACAGTGACCATTTATGGCCGCCAGAGTGGGAATCTTCAACGCACTGGTTCTGTTAAAAGAATCGTGAAAGACTTCAAGCGCCGTTCTTATTTCTTCCTCTGACTTCATTTTCTCCAACATTTTCAGGTCAGCACCGGCAAAAAAGTTGTCCCGTTTTCCCGAAATGAAGATTACGCCCTTTAGACTTTCATCTTTCTCAAGGTTCTCAAGAACTTCACGAAATCCTGTTATTGCTTCTTCAGTCCATGTATTCATGGCATCGCCGACAACATCAAAGGTCACAACACCTATGTCGTCTTCCACCTCTAAATTGAAAATCTTATTACTGGCCATACTTATCTCCTTTTCCATAATTATAGAGATGTTATGCGTTTAAAATCCTGACAATTTCAATTAGGACACAGCTTTTCGCAGATGTACTCAGATCACTTTTTCAGGAATCCTGACAATCTGCCTGCCTTTTTAAATGCGGAGCATATTTAACCTGGACATTTATCCGCGGTCGATTAAAAATAGAATAAATCTTGAGAAGCCGCCCCGCCGCCACGGCAGGGCGCTTTCTCACCAGACTTACTTTATTACATATAAACATCCTTATACTGTTCTCTGAGTACCTTTTTGTCGATCTTGCCAACACTGGTCCTGGCAATTTCATCAACAAACAGTACCTCATCAGGAAGCTGCCACTTCGCATATTTCTCACCGAGATGTTCATGAATATCCTCTTTGCCAACTTTCCCCTTCTGTTCTTCTCTCAGGACTACCAGGGCTAACGGTCTCTCCTCCCACTTGGGATGGCTCACTCCGATAACGGCAGCTTCCAGTACGGCAGGATGGGCGACTATCTCATTTTCCATATCTGTGCCTGAAATCCATTCACCGCCGCTCTTTATTAGGTCTTTTACCCTGTCCGTTATCTTCATGTACCCCTCTTCATCTATCGTCCCGGCATCTCCGCTCCTCCAGTAGCCATCTTCAGTAAATTGATTCTCAGTACCTGTGGCATTGTAATATTTGGCTGTAATCCATGGCCCCCTTATTGCTACCTCTCCCGCGGATTTGCCATCGTGCGGAAGGTCATTGCCGAAGTCATCCACCACCTTCATATCAAGCCCCACAACAGCATAACCCTGTTTTCTCTTGAGATCCCACCCTTCTTCCTCCGACATCTCTTCCGCCAGCCACGGTTTCAATCTGTTTATGGTAACAAGCGGGGTGGTTTCCGTAGCGCCGTATGCATGTATAATCTCGGCGCCGGTCATGTCATACAATCCTTTCATCAGGGATACAGGAGGCTCAGTGGCACCGGAGAGAAAACGCGCGCCCTTCAAATCAGGCTTAACTTCCATCTTTTTTATGTACTCAAACATGGGCATGAAAATAGCAGGGGCGCCGTCTCCGACTGTCACTTTTTCCTGCACCATCAGATCAACAAGCGGGCCCAGATCTTCCATGGCATACCGTCCGGGTAACAAAAGCTTTGATCCAACCATGGTAGCCGCCTGGGGAGTACCCCATCCCATGGCATGAAACATCGGAACGATCTGGAAAAAACAATCCCTGTAAGACAACTCCGCATTCATAGCGATTGCCGCGGAATGAAGATAAACATTACGATGGGAGTAATAAACGCCCTTCGGATCTCCAGTTGTTCCAGTGGTGTAACAGGCGGCATAGGCGGATTTTTCATCAAGGTTCAGCCACTCGTACTCAGGTTTCGCCTCCTTGAGCAGTTCTTCGTAACTGTATATCGGGCTCAGCTTCGTTTTGATATCAGCAAGATCCCTGTCAGTCAGGATGACGTAACCTTTAACCGTTTCACATAGAGGCGCGATGGCTTCAGCAATAGGTATCAATGTTTCATCCACAAAGATAAATTTTGCTTCCGCATGATTGACAACATAGCTCAAATCTTTAGGTGATAACCTCAAATTCATCTGGAGAAGGACAGCCCCCGTGCCCGGAATCCCAAAGTCCATTTCATAGTATCTGTTTGTGTTCCATTCAAGCACCCCGACACGATCACCAATCTCTACCCCCAAACTATCTAAAGCATTGGCAAGTCTTTGTATTCTTTCATAGGCATCCCTGTATGTGTACCGGAATATTCCACTCGCCTTCTTTGTGACAATTTCCTGCCTGGCAAAATTTCTCGCGCCATGTTTTATAAGATTAATCATGTTTAACTGGTAATCATCCTGCATCGTTGATGGAAATCCTTTTACAATTTTCATGATTTTTCCTCCTTTTTTGTCTGATCTTAACTCGTATGAGCTCCCCATAAAATGCATTCGTAAAAGTCGCAAGAGTTGCCTTGCCCTGCCTTTCCTTAACTTTTACGAAATTGCCATCCCCAAATAACCTCCTTTCTGAATTATTATTAGCGCCCTCTTACGTCTTCCAAATTATTTCCTATAGCCCCATCATCCTTCCAACGATAACCTTCATGACTTCCGTTGTCCCCGCGAAAATCGGTATAACCCGAACATCCCTTGCAAACCTGCATATGGGATATTCTTCCATATATCCGTAACCGCCGTGAAGCTGTACGCAGTGGTAGGCAACGCGATTGGCCATCTCCGGAATCCAGGCCTTGGCCATGGAGACTCGCTGGACAATATCTTTGCCGGCAATATAATCACCGATAAGAGAATCGATGAACGTTCTTCCCAGTTCAATCTCGGTGGCCATTTCCACAATCTTGAATGTATTGTGCTGTAACGAACTGACAGGCTTTCCAAATATCATTCTTTCCTTGCAGTATGTAACGGTCATATCGAGCATGGCCTCCGCCATGGACTGAGCCATAATCGATGCAATAAGCCTCTCCCCCTGGAGTTTCTGCATTAGATAATAAAAGCCTTTGCCTTCTTCACCGAGAAGATTGGAAACAGGAACGGCGCAATCCTCAAAAATAAGCTCTGCCGTATCCTGGCTGTGAAACCCCATCTTCTTTAGATTCTGCCCCTTTGTAAACCCGGGTGTACCGTCTTCAACACATACAAGACTGATTCCCTTGGTGCCGGCCGTCGTATCAGTTTTAACGACAACAATCACCAGATCACAGTGTATTCCGATAGAGATAAATGTCTTCTGCCCGTTAATTACATATTCGTCCCCTTCTCTTATTGCTGTCGTGCGGACAGCAGCTAAATCCGAACCGGTACCGGGTTCCGTCATGGCAATAGCCGTAATAATATCTCCGGAAGCGCAACCGGGAAGCCACCTCATCTTCTGCTCTTCATTTGCGAAACTGTGGATGTAGGGAACAATTATATCGCTGTGTAATCCGGCCAAAAGACCATGAGCGCCAACATAGGTGAGCTCTTCGTTGATGATTACGGAGTATTCAAAACCCACACCTGATCCACCATATTTTTCTTCCAGCCACGGGCAGAGGAAGCCATTTTCACCCATTTTCTTCCACATTTCCTTAGGTATGATCCCGTCTTCTTCCCACTGTTCTATAAACGGTGTTACCTCTTTATGAATAAACTTCTTAAAGGCATCGCGAAAAATATCATGTTCTTCACTGAATAACTCTCTTCTCATTTTTTCAGCTCCTTCTGGCGAATGTATTAAAATCACACTTTAAGGATAACAGCTTCACCCTGGGCAAGCCCTCCGCAAATGGCGGCAACACCGTATCCACCTCCGCGTCTTCTAAGTTCATGGGCCAATGTCATCGTAATTCTGGCAGCACTGGATCCTACGGGATGACCAAGAGCTATAGCGCCACCATTGACATTCGTTTTTCCCTTAAGCTCTTCCCATTTTTTCTCGTCTCCGTTGGCAAGGATTTTTGTGGAAACAAGAGGCATTGCGGCAAAGGCTTCATTAATCTCAATGAGATCCATGTCATCAATCGTCATGCCCGCAGTATCCAGAGCCTTCTGTACCGACTGTGCCGGAATCGTGCATATGTATCGTGGACCAGCGGCGGCACATACAGAGGTAACGACAGTGGCCAGTGGTTCCAGCCCCCTATTTTCTGCCTGCTCTCTCGTCATAATAAGAAGAGCGCTGGAACCGGCGCTGATGGGAGGAGCATTGCCCGCTGTTATTGTGGGACTTCCATATATCGGTTTAAGCCTTGCCAACGCTTCTATAGAAGTGTTCTCACGAATACACTCGTCCTTCTCAATAACAACCGGATCGCCTTTCCTTTGAGGAATTACGACAGGCATGAGTTCTTCTCCAATTTTTATTTTCCCGTCTAAATAGGCCTTTGCAGCAAGTTTATGACTTCTCGCTGCCCATTCATCCTGCATTTCCCTTGTTACATCATATTCAACAGCCACTTCACCTGCATCCACGGCAATTGTATTGAACCCCATGGCATCGTAGCCCAGATAAAAGAGAGGATCTATCAATTTGACATCCCCCAATCTTCTTGCCCATCTTACCCCGGGAGCCAGATGAGGACATCTGGGCATATTTTCCGATCCTACGGCCATTGCAACTTCTAATTCTCCCGCCCTGATGCCGCGTATGCCAAGGCGTAAGGCTGTCAGAGAAGAACAGCAAGCCCTATCTATTGATAGCGAAATGTTTTCTCCTGGAAATCCAGCCAGGAGACTCGCCTGTCTCCCCGGGACATCAGTTTCCAGAGCAAATTCGGCAGGCAAACAACTGCCATAATTGATTTCGTCAACTTCCTCCGGTTTGACACCCACCCTCTCAATCACCTCTTTCATGACCATAACCCCGAGTTTGATGCTCGGTATATCCTTCATTGCACTGTCGAACCTGCTGAAGGGTGTTCTCACAGCACTTACTATAACGATATCATCCTTGCTTTCCATATCTTTCATATCTCCTTTTTCGGTCTCGTCACTCTCAGATTCATCACAAATGATAGTTAAAAGCTTTGAATAATTACAGCCCAAGTCATTGCGAGAAGCAAAGTGACGAAGCAATCTGTTTTGTTGTCAATAAGTTATAGATTGCCGCGTCAGCCGAGGGCCGACTCGCAATGACAACACGCGGCTTTGTGCAAACCTTTAAAGTTTACGGACAGTTATGTTTTTATTTTGCCTGCATCCTGATGGAACCATCGAGCCTGATCACTTCACCATTCAGCATGGGGTTCTCGATAATATGCCGGGCTAACTGAGCATATTCTGAAGGTCTCCCGAGACGTTGCGGGAAAGGAACCATTTTCCCCAGGGCATCACGCACACTTTCAGGCAACTGAGCGAGCATAGGCGTGTCAAATATACCGGGATTGATCGTGCAACACCTGATCCCGTACTCGGCACACTCCCTGGCTACGGGGAGGGTCATACCCACGACACCAGCCTTGGACGCACTGTACGCAGGCTGCCCAACCTGGCCATCGGTGGCAGCCGCAGAGCCGGTATTAACAATGACACCTCTTTCACCCTCATCATTCGGGGTATTGTTTACCATCTGCTCAACAGCATATCTGATGACCCTCATCGTACCGATCAGATTTAACTGCACTACTTTCTCAAACATAGCCATAGACATGGGGCCTTTTCTGCCTATAATCTTCTCTGCAACACCAATCCCGGCACAATTAACAACAACATTAATACTACCGAAGGTATCAACCGCCTTATTTACTCCCGCCTGAACACTCTCATCACTGGTTACATCGGTCTTAACAAACACTACATTCTCGCCAAGCTCCTTTACCAATGCTTCACCTTTGTCCGCTTGAACATCAAAGATAGCGGCGCGTCCCCCACCATCCACTATACTTCGTACACAAGCTTCTCCCAATCCCGATGCACCACCAGTTACAATTGCCATACTGTCTGCTACGTTCATAAACCTCCTCCTTTATTGTTTGTATGATTTTTTATAAAAAATAAGCTCAGCTGACTATACACATCCTCTCCGGCCCAATGATTCTTCTAATTCAGCCATCCCTCTTAGCTTCTCAATAACCTCTTTCAAAACTTCAGTCGTATAGTTTATCTCTTCCAGAGTATTTTCCCGCCCCAGGCTAATCCTTACAGTGCCTTTGGCTATGTTTCGCGGCACACCTAACGCAGAAATGACATGAGAGATCTCTATTGAATCGGAAGTACAGGCAGAACCGGCAGAAATTGCGATTCCCTTATTATCCATTTCTCGAACGATAGATTCTGCTTCAATACCCTCAATAGATATGTTCAAAACATGGGGTAGCCTCTTTTCTGGATGGCCGTTTACAAGAATATCAGGGATTTCTCCCGAAATCCGCGTTTGCAGGTGGTCTCGCAATTTTCTCAAATTATCCATCTGAGAGGCACATTCTTTTTCTGCTATTTCACAGCCCTTGCCGAAACCTGCAATGGCCGCAACGTTCTCTGTTCCATGTCGGAGGCCTCTCTCCTGATGCCCTCCATACAGGATGGGATTTATCTCCGTACCCTTTCTGATATACAGGGCACCTATGCCCTTCGGACCATACATCTTGTGGCCGGAAAGAGAAAGCAAGTCCACGTCAAGGTGATTGACGTCTACCTGAATCTTCCCGACTGCCTGAACTGCATCGGTATGAAAAATAATTTTTCTCTCTTTCGAAATAGCCGCAATCTCCAGGAGAGGTTCAATAGTCCCTGTTTCATTGTTTGCGTGCATGATACTGATAAGAATCGTCTTATCAGAGATCGCCTCCTTAACATCTTCAGGATCAACAAGCCCGTTTGGGTCTACCGGAAGATATGTAACTTCACAGCCTTTCCGCTCCATGTATTCACAGGTGTTCAAAACGGCATGATGCTCAATGGCAGAGGTTATGATATGATTCACTTTCTTTTCAGATGCATGCGAGACTCCCCGAATAGCAAGGTTGTCAGCCTCCGTACCGCCGCTCGTAAATACAATTTCTTCTGGCGTGGCTCCGATAAGATGGGCAACTTTTTCTCTCGCTTCATCTAACGCTTTTCTCGCATCCTGTCCAAAGGCATGTATACTGGAAGGATTGCCATAGAAATCCTTGAAGTATGGAAGCATTGTTTCCATGACCTCAGGGTGAACAGGAGTTGTTGCACAGTGATCAAGATAAATTCGCTTTATTTCAACCATTGAACCAGTAGAATTTCCCCGCTTTTAAATCCGGTTTTTCAAATCTTTCATTACTTACAGGCGACGGCAGATGCGTCAGCTACAGCCTCTACTGTCTGCCCCGGCTCCCGGCATGAACCAATTCCGCTTTCTTATTCACGACACACGATCCACGCCTTTTATCGTCCATTAAAGTCGGGTTTTCTCTTTCCCATGAAGGCGGCAACAGCTTCCATCATATCTTTTGAAGTGAAGAGTACCATATTTTTGTGCTTGGCCATCGACATGCCTTCCTGAACATTGACATATCTGCTGTAGTTGAGGACTTCTTTTGTTGATCGAACTGCGAGGGGCGCATTTTCAGCTATCCGGGATGCAAGTTTTTTTGCGCCCTCCATAAGCGCTTCTTCATCTCCATAAACCGCATTTACAAGTCCCATGCGTTCGACCTCCCTGGCAGAGAAGAACCCTGCCGTATAGGCCATTTCTCTCGCAAATCCCTGCCCGACAATAAGGGGAAGCCTCTGAAGTACTCCCATATCCGCCACAAGACCTATAGCAGCTTCTCTCAGGGAGAATGTTGCATCTTCGGTACAGAGACGAATATCACAGGCCGAAATAATATCGAGCCCACCGCCGATACACATACCGTGGACTGCCGCGATAACAGGCTTTTGACATTCCTCAAGCACATTGCAGCAGTCAAATAAATAGTGTAATTTTTCGGGGAATTCAAGGTTGCTTTTTGCCTTGCCGTCCAGACCCATGGAGGAAATGTCTTTCAAATCAAGACCGGCACAGAAGGCCTTTGCGTTACTTTTAAGAATAATCACCCTTGCCTCGTCCATCGCATTTAATTCCCTGACGGCCTCTGTAATTTCGGCCGTAAATGCCAGGCTGAGTGCATTAAGGCTTTCTGCCCTGTCAAGGGACAATGTGGCAATATTATTTTCTATTTTCAGTTCAACAAATTTATAATCCATCCTTTCACCCCTTATAAATTCTGATTTCACCCAAGCGTTTCTCCAAGGGCCAACCGACATAAATCGCTTATCATGTAAGTCTTCAATCCCGCTTCGTCACATTCATATGAGAGCGCATCCAGGCACATGGGACAGAGGAAGATCATCGCCTCGGCATCGTTATACTTTGCATCCTGGATATTTATATCCTGATACTCCGGAAACTTGGTACCCCGCCTTAAAATGCCTTTCAAATCCTGTCCACAGCATAAGGAATCCAGTCTGTCATATTTCCTCGCTACTCTTTCTACACCGATCAACTTGAAAATTTCATCCAGCATCGGTTCCTTCCATGGCGTTAACCTGGAGGCACACGGTCTTTGATAGGCTACTTTCATATTTAAAAACTTAACATCTTTTTTATGGTTTTTTAGATAATTTAAGAGGTATTCGAAGATATGAATCGGCTTGAAAGTAAGTTCAATACCGTACTTTGGAGCAATACCAGCCATAAGAGAATAACAATCATCATGCATAAAGATAATCTCATCGACACCTAAGGACGCATATTTATTCACTAATAACTGGGTACCTTCACGCATAATCGTTTCATTGCCCAGATGCGGGAAAATGACGTTGCAGAAAAAGTGACGCCCTTTAACGACGCTTAGTCCGTCAAACAGCTTTCCTTGAATGGGAAAAGGCATATTTGATCCAATGGTGCAGAGAGATATTACAGGCTCCCTCACTTCAGGGGGTTTAAACTCTCCTTTCGGTGCAAAGTTCTTCTGAAAAGCAGACAGTATTTTCGGATTTGTGTAGTCACCCAATTCCTCCAATCTCTCAAGAATCAAGTCAAACGGTTTCGCTCCTTTTGTACAGTATTCGTTGCAGGCAAAACAGGTGATACATTCTCTTAGCCAGTCTACCCTTTCACCATTAACCAGTCGTTCAAACTCACGGGCACCTTCCTCCTGATCAAAATCGATATACATGCATTTTGCCAGACAATCGCCACAAAAATCGCATTTCAATTCATGAAACATCTTATACCGTCTCCTTCTATGTATTCTGGAAAGAAAAAACAATGATTCATAACTTTACAATCCCAAGATATCCCGGGCGATAATCATAATTTGAATTTCATCCGTTCCACCGCCTATCTGCTGTAATTTCGCATCGCGCATCATCCTTTCAACGGGAAATTCTTTCATATATCCGTAGCCGCCCAGGATCTGGACCGCTTCCGTCGTGATTTTCATGGCAGTTCTTGCCGTGTAGAGTTTCGCATATGAAGCTATCAAGTTCATATCCCTGTGTAATCCCTTATCGGCCATGGCCGCACCTTTGTATGTAATAAGGTGTGATAGTTCAATTTCCATGGCCATATCAGCAAGTTTGGCCTGAATAAGCTGAAAAGAAACAATCGGTTTACCAAACTGAACTCTCTCTTTCGCATATTTGAGTGCACATTCATAAGCTCCTCTTGATAATCCGAGCGACATGGCACCCATGCACACCCTCTCGGTGTTCAAACCGCTCATTAAAACGAGGGCGCCACTATTTTCTTTACCGAGGAGGTTTTTTGCAGGTACCTGACAGTCTTCGAAGATCAGCTCTCCCGTGGGAGAACCGCGCCATCCCATTTTTTCAAATTTCTTTCCCCTTGAAAAGCCGGAAAACTCTTTTTCAACGATAAATGCAGACACGCCGCGGGCACCTTTTTCCATATCTGTCTTCGCATAGATGACGAAGACATCACCGACGGGCCCGTTTGATATAAAAATTTTCGAACCATTCAGAATATAAGAATCTCCCTTTTTATCCGCCCGAAGCCTCATTGACATCACATCAGATCCGGCTGACGGTTCGGTCATGGCGAGGCCCCCTACCTTTGTTCCTTCACAGAGTGGGGGCAGATACTTTTTCAACTGCTCTTCATTGGCGTTTCTCCTGATATTATCTATACAAAGACATGCATGAACCCCCCACGAAGCCGCTGTTGACAGACAGGCGACAGAAAGTTCCTCGGTAACGATGCACATTTCGGTGTATCCCGCACCGGCACCGCCGTAATCGACGGGTGCAGTTATACCCAGCAGTCCCATGTCTCTTAATTTACTGAAACTCTCCGTGGGAAACCGTTCGTCCCTGTCAATTTCATATGCTAAAGGGGCCACCTCTTTTTCAGCAAACGTTCTTATTGTGTCCCTTAACATCTTTTGTTCTTCGGTAAATTCCAGCATCATACATGCCCTCCACGTCACAAAGCAAGAGAGAGAAGGAGTATGCCGGGGCACGCTCCATCTCTCTTCCCTTCACCGTTTTTCCTGATTAACACGACTGTTCCTAAGTACCTTTCACAGGGCCTTAATTAAAATATATTCTTCCTCAGTAATCCCATCTCCCGGGCTGCCTTTGTCAGGTCGTCCCTGAAGTCGGGATGCGCTATACTGATCAACGCCTCTGCCCGTTCAGGTTCGGTTCGGCCGTAGAGATCGGCAACACCGTACTCTGTCACGACATAGCCCGTATAATGACGGGGGACAGTAACACGTGAACCCGTCGGCAAGGCAGGTACAATCCTTGACCGTGTGCCCTTTATAGCTGTTGACGGAACCAGGTTAATGGCGCGTCCGCCCGGTGACCAGAAAGCCCCGACGACAAAATCAAGCTGTCCGCCTGTACCGCTCCGCATACGGGTTCCATATGACTCGGAGTTAATCTGTCCGCACAGGTCGATCTCCACAGACCCGTTAACCGCAACCACATTATCTTCCTGGGCTATGACCGAAATGTTATTGGCGTAATAGGTAGATCGCCATTCACACATGGGGTTATTAGCAAGCCAATCGTAAAGTTCCTTGTCCCCCATGGTAAATGCCAGGAGAACCTTTCCCGGATTGACTTTTTTATAATTACAGGTAACGACACCTTTCTCAACCAGATCATGGATTCCCGCAGGGGCCATCTCCGTATGGATGCCCATATCTTTCAACCCTGACTCCAAGAGCAGTTTGCTGATCATCGCCGGCACGGCACCGATTCCAACCTGCAAGCAGTCTCGATCCTTGAGCAGTGTCACAACGTTTTGCGCCATTTTCATCTCTACATCCGATGCCTGCGGCGTTGGTACCGGAGGCATGGGATTCGGATTCTCCACAAAAGCGTCAAACATGGAAACATGGAAATTCGTCTCACCAAATGTCCTCGGCATCTGTTCATTGATCTCGACGATAAGATAATCACATTGTTCCATCAATGTCGCCGTATAAAATGTATCGAGACCCAGATTTACATACCCGTGTTCATTCGGCGGCGTGGCCTGCATGACCATCCCCATTCGACGGGGATATACGCGGGCCCGATGGGGCATCTTGATCCCGATATCCGAACTCTGGCATGGCCAGAAATTTGCCCACTCACTATCGGCCAACGCCTGCTGATGCGGCATAGGTGAATAGAATGCCGGTATCAGATTGAAGGTATCTCTGCACTCCGGTTGAAAAATCTTGTACGGTCTCAGCACAAGTGCAAAATTGTAGTCCACATCGCTTAGTTCATCTTTCCGGTCTGCAATAGCATCCATGATCAGATTGGTTGGCTGTCCCAGACACAGCGGTGTCCAGAACCGATCACCCGATTTCACAATTTTCGCTGCTTCTTCTGCCGACATTAACTTGCTTTTGTAATATTCTTTCCAACTCATACTTTACCCCCTTTTTTATTTTTCTTAAGCACCCTGTGTTGGATTTCGCTCTGCTCAACCTAACCTACATGTCTACATTTCATTTTAAGCCGGTTCAAAATACTTAATATCCAGTACATGACCCTTTCTATCGTCATTCCATACTGCCTTTACTTTCATCCCATTTTTAACTGTCTTTCTTACGAGATCAAAATCAGTAAGATCAAAACCACCCACTAAATGGAGAAAATCTACATCAGTTCCGTCCAGTCTGATCAACGCACCTATAAAAGGTGGTTTAATAGGCTGACCAAAATAACTGTAATTAACGTAACTCCACGCGGTCAGCGTTCCTTCCTGAGCTGCTTCTACCCACTCATCGGTATCGACGAAGCAACGGGGGCAGAAGCTCCTCGCCGGCACGAGGACCCTCCCGCATTTCGAACATTTTGTACCGTATATGATTTCATTTTCCATACCTTCGAAGAATTTAGTCCATGTCGCACCATAGGCCAATTCATATGGAAGCCTGATCTCAGTTTTTAACGTCTTAAATTCTTTTGCCATGATTCTATATCCTCCCCTTCGTTATAGTTCTGATCCGACAATCATAATCCCGTTAAACTGATCGACACCACCCATGGCGTGACTCAAGGCCGTTTTCGCACCCGGAATCTGGTGATCCCCGGCCTTATCCATAACCTGCAGGGCTGCTTCAGCCGTTCTGATGAGCCCGGTCGCACCGATCGGATTTGTGCATAATGTTCCGCCAGACGGATCACAGGGTAATTCTCCGTCTCTCGCAAATGTTCCCTTCAAAACCAGGTCGGGAGCTTCTCCGAGACCGCAGAATCCGAAGCACTCATAAAAAATCATTTCCTGGAATGTGAAAGGATTATATACCTCGGCAACATCCAGTTCCTTCCGCGGATCTTTGATACCCGCCATGTCATATGCCTGCTGCGCCGCCCCGACCGCACTCTGCCAGACGGCTTTATCGCTGTCACCGAAGTAATATTCTTCACCTCTATATCCGACACCTTTGACCCAGGCCACCTTGTTCAGGCCCAGTTTTTTTACCATCTTATCCGAAGCAAACAAAACTGCACAGGCGCCATCTGAATTCGGACATACATCGAGAAGCCTAACCGGATAGGTAATAATCCTCGCGGTCTTTACATCTTCCATGGACACTCTTATCTTTATGTGGGCATACGGATTATCAAAGGCACTGTCATGGTGGGTCACCGAAATAAATGCCGCCGCATCTCTCACTTTTTCTTCGTCCAGATTGTAGCGAACACTCCACATCTGGGATTGCATGGAAAAAACGCCCGGAGCACCGGCAATAAAATATCTCTGATAGAAAGGATCGGCAACTGTTGTCATCGTTGCCTGACTGTCGCCTTCGTTCATCTTTTCATGACCCACTGCCAGCACCAGATCAGCCATGCCCGATGATACCCAGTAATATGCCGTATGAGCTATTGACACTCCCGTGGACCCGCAGGTCTCGGTTTTCAGAATCGGTTTGCCCGCCGCCTTCATGGCATCGGCAAAATAAAAGTGGGTAAGTGCTACACCTTCCATCATAGAAGGCATCGTCCCCGAAACTACGCCATCAATATCATCAGGGGTCAGTCCGGTTTCTTCATATACCCGCACAACTGCTTCACGAACCAGATCCGGATAACATACGTCCATTCTCCTCCCGTGGTTCGTCTGTCCAACCCCTATAATTGCAACTGGTCTACCCATATTGGTTACCTCCTAATTGCCTAAAATCGCAACAGCGTGGCACTGACCGGCGAAACCATGTGTCCCATGAGCCAAAGCTGTTTTTACTTCTTTATCGACCTGGCGTTCCCCTGCTTCACCCCGTAATTGCAAAGTTGTTTCAACAACCCGTTGAAGTCCACGTGAAACATATGGATTATTCGCCAGAACACCTCCTGACGGATTAACCGGCAGGTCACCATCTTTTTGTGTTGCCCCGCTGTCGATAAATTCGCCACCTTTGCCGGTACCGCAGAATCCAAGATCCTCACACCACAGCAATTCCTGGAAGGCGTAGGGTTCCGTGATCTCTGCGAGATCTATTTCCTTCCGAGGGTCGGAAATACCGGCCATTTTGTAGGCCCTCTCTGCTGCATTCTTCAACTGCCCGTCAAGTAGATCTCTATCACCGAGATAATAGCTGTCTAATGAGCTTCCATAACCCTTAAACCAGACCGGCTTGTCCGTTAACTCCCTGGCCTTTTTCTCCGATGCCAGAAGAACCGCAACGATCCCCTCCGATTTCGGAGCGACCTGCATTGCAGTCAAAGGGTCAATGATCCTTTCGGAGTTGAGAATATCCTCAACGGTGTATCTCCCCTTTTTGTGAGCATAAGGGTTCCCCAGAGCATTCTGCAAATTTTTCACTGCCACTTTTGCGCACTGCTCCTCCGTAATTCCATAACGCTCCATGTAAAGTCTCATCTGAAAAGCGGCCGCCATGGTTTCCTGCAGACCAAGACCTCTCGTGTAAAAGGGATCGGTGTACATCAACGTGCAGGCATCATTCTCCGGATTCTCCGAACCTTTGCAGAGAGAAATAATCAATGCAGTATCGTAGTGTCCCGTGAGAATTCTCATGACACCGTAAAAGAAGGCAAACAGTGATTCACCATCCTGACGTGAAGCATTTTTTAAAAATGCCCCCGTTGTCTCCCAGTAATAAGAATTGGCACACGATATTCCTCCATGAAAAATATCTGACGAGGCACTGATGATGGTTCCCAGATCATCTCTGGTTAAACCCACCTTATCCAGGACTTCCTTTGTGACCACATAAGCCTGGTCATAAAAGTTATCCTTGGATTCAGCGCCGGCATTTTGTGCCACTGCTACAATTGCAACTTTTCCCGGCATACCAACACTTCCTTTCTTAATTTATTATTTATGACAGTTTCGTAAAAAGTCAAACTCAGCGAATCTGTCATTTCGACCACAGGGAGAAATCTTATTTTTTCAATGTGTTACGGTCTAAAGATTTCTCGTTTCACTCGAAATGACAAGCTATTGAGACTTTTTACGAACGCATCATTTATACATTCTTTCCCAAGAATCCTTTTCAGTCATTCAATTTGCTATGCAGGTTTTCTGCCGACGATTATCTTCGTTACGTAGACGATTGCATCCTCACCGCGTTGATTTTTAATGACATTCTCATGCTCAATTATTCCGCGCTTGTCATCTTTCGCCGTTAGATTTTTAATCTTGACCACGCAATGTATCGTATCGCCGATTTTTATGGGCGCCGTAAACCGGACAGATTCAATGCCATAAAAAGCTATAAAGCTCTTCGGAAGCATTACATAAGGCCCCAGACGAAACATCAAAGCGCTTCCAACAACCAGCCCCAGGAATCCATGAGCTATCCGTTCCTTAAAGGGTGTCTTCGCCGCATATTCAACGTTCGTGTGAAGCTCGTGCCAATCTCCCGTAAAGGCCGAAAACATTACTATGTCCGTTTCTGTTATCGTTCTTCCCGGTGACACAAAAACTTCCCCCTCTTTGTAGTCTTCGAAGTAGAGTTTCTCCAAACAAGTCACCTCCTTTTTTTCCCTTTCAATACATTAAAAGAGTTTTTCTTTTTTGTTTCGCTTATTTACATTTTCAGAAGTTCACGAGCGATAACAAGACGCCGGATTTCGGAAGTTCCTGCACCGATCGTGCCCAATTTTGCGTCCCGCCAGAATCGTTGGACAGGGTATTCCATGCAGTAACCGTAACCACCATGGATCTGGACAGCCTCCTCGCATATCTTGATTGACATTTCAGCCGCAAAGAGTATTGCTGCAGACGATATCTGGTGGACCTCCGTTCCTTTTCCACCCTTCTCTACTTCACCGGCCATCATTGCCGCTTTGTAACACAGCAAACGCGAAGCTTCGATCTGCGTATACATGTCGGCTAATTTTCCCTGAATAAACTGGAAAGAAGCGATCGGTCTGCCAAACTGAACCCTCTCCTGTGAATATTTCAGGGCCAACTCAAAAGCACCCTCAGCTATGCCGAGTGCATAGGTGGAGTAAAAGGCTCTTTCTACATCAAGGCCACCCATCATAACGGCAATTCCTCTGTTCTCCGCACCAAGAATATTCTCCTCTGAAATTATGCAGTCCTCCAAAATCAGCTCCGCGGTCTGAGAGCCCCTGTTACCCACTTTATCCAGTTTCTTTGATACGGAAAATCCGGGAATTTGTGTTTCCAGAATGAAAGCGGTAATTCCTTTCGGACCTGCATCCTTATCGGTCCTCGTATAAAGAACTATCGTATTTGCATCAGGACCATTGGTGATGAACATTTTCGTGCCATTCACGACGTAATGATCACCTTCTCGTCTAGCCGTTGTCTGTATGCTTACGGCATCGGATCCCGCATTTGGTTCTGTAAGTCCCAGAGCTCCTACATGTTCTCCGGTACATAATTTGGGTAAATACTTCGTTTTTTGTGCCTCATTTGCATTCGTGTTCAGATTATTACAGCACAGGTTTGCGTGGGCTCCCCATGAAAGCGCAATCGCAGGACACACCCTTGCCAGTTCTTCACATGCTAAAGAGGCAGACAGAATATCGGCGCCGGCACCACCATATTCGGGATCAACGGTTATACCGTTAATACCCAGATCCCCCAGCTTTCTCCACATTCCTTCCGGCCATTCATCCGTTTGATCCATTTCCTCGGCAACATGCTGCAACTCCTTTGCCGCAAAATTTGCAACACTATCTTTTAACATTCTGTGTTCATCACTCAGATTAAAATCCACGGCCTATACCTCTCTGTTATGTTTTTGTTAGATGAAACATTTTCTCGATTTCTATTTACTTTGCCATAATAGAAGCATTGGTTTTCGCAAAACCAATAGAGGAACATCATAATATCTTGCTATTTCATAAGCATAAACAATGCCACCCTCAACTGATGCATATTCATTAACTATTTCAAGGAAATAGTCGTTACGCTCTGTCAATTGCCTGTATTCAGGGGGGTCACTATATGGACACCAGTTATTATTTGGACAAATATTGACAGATTGAATCCTTTCATGTACACTCGCGCCTATCAACAAAACCCGGGGAGACCTAGACTAATGGCAAAAGCTGACAGAGTTTTGTCTCAATTACCTGATGACGAAAAACGGTTCCTTTATAGCTTTATTGCCTTCCCTGATTTTTTCTCTGTGGACTGGTTTTCCGGTATGCCGGATTTCCTTCCATCAAAATTGATCTCTCTGATCTTAACATTGAATCGCGGGCAATGGATTATTCCGGAAGAAAAAAAGCCCGGATGTTACAAGTGGTCTAAAAAGTTCTCGCGGCAGGAGGTTATAAGTAAGATACCGGCCGAAGAAATGTCTCGATACTATCGAAACACTGTAGACATTCTTTCAAAGTACCTGCCGAACAGTGAGGAAAACACCCTGAAGATGGCCAATCAGTGTCTCCTTGCCGGCATAGAAACAACCGACCTGGATATCATTTTCAAAGCGGCTCTCTCTGAAGAAAAAAACCATAAAATCTCGTCAGCCATAACACTGTATGATTCTCTTCTCGAATACATCGAAAGTCTCATTGTCAGTGAAAAAGTCGACCTTTCCAGCGATACGTGGTGTACATTTATCAGGACAATTGAACGTCGGGCGTCACTGTCTCTGTTTCATCCAAGCATCAAGAAGATTAATCGATTTCTTTCCATGGCCCTCGATATGGCTATCCATCTCGGTGACAAGAGATCCCAGGCATCCCTGCAACTTCTTATAGGACAAAATTACTGGATGTCATTCCAGCATGAAAAAGCCGTTCAACACTTTGACCTGGGCTGGAATATGATCAATGCAATAAAAGATGATAATTTATATAAACGGGGGTTGCAACTTCAGGGATTATCCTGTTGGATTAAAGGTAATTTTCGCGAAGCAATTCAGGCTTACGAGGAATCACTGGGAGAGCTTGATTCTATCTCAGATGATGATTTTATCCTCCTTACGGCACTTCATCTCGCCCTCTGCTACACTCAGGTCGGGATGCCGCAGAGAGGATTAGGGATTACAGAGGCCATTGAACGTCAGGCAGAAAAAAACGAAAACTGGCCGCTGGTATCCCTGACGATGGCAACAACGGGAGTTATCTTCCTGGAAATCAGACAGCTAAAGAACAGTAAAACTTACTTCGAAAGGGCTCTTGAGCTTGCCAGAAGGGAAAACATACCCATGGCAAAAGTTATGTCCGGTATAGGTATGGCCAATATTGAATGTCTGGAAGGAAACTTCGATGTGGCATCCGAATATTTTAAGGTTCTTTGGAAACTGCGTAAGTCGAGCTGGTATCATACCCTCAACAGCTCTCATATTTTTGAAGCCGGCTATATGCTGCACATTAAGGATGTCTCTCCCGTTGAACTCAGTCCGGTTATCAATTTTTTATATCAACTGAAAGAAGAAGACGTCAATCCCTTCATGTACAGCATTATCCGCAGACACCAAATTCTGATATTAGAAGAAAACAGAACACCCGGCCAAAAGATAAAAGAACTGTTAAAGCTCGAAAAATCGGTCAAAAACAGTGGGGCAACTTTAGAGCTCGCAAAAATCAGGGTTGATCTTGCCAATCTTTTTGTTCAGACAAATAACTGGCAAAAGGCTGAATTTTACGGGAGAAAGGCATGGAAATTTTTAAAACCCATCGCCAAGGACGTTTATCCAGCACATCTCGAACATTTGATTCCCCATGACGATGTTACAAGAGAAGATCGATTGTTTGATCTTGTCATCGAAATGGGTGAAGCATTAACGAACCAGGAAAATATCGAACGGCTTCTCACGAATATCATTACTTCAATATCACGCTTGACGGGGGCAGAAAGAGCAGCCCTCTTTATCAAGGACGGGGCCCCCTCAGGTCTCGAAATGGTTGCTTCGAGAAACCTCGTCAAAGAACACGTCCTGGACGAAAGTTTCAAAAAAACACTCAATGCCATCAAAGCCGCTGCCAATAGTAACGACGGCACAATCACTCAATACGAAATAAACAGACGCGACTCTGTTGATTTTCGCCATGTTATAATTGCACCGCTGATTCTATCGGAAAACGTGATCGGTGTCCTCTATCAGGACAGCCGTTTTTTTTCGTTTGACACGAGTCCCGGCAAGATCAATCTTCTTTCAGCGTTGGCATCTCAAATTGCCGTATCAATTGACCGGGCACAGGCATACGATGAAATAGCACGCCTGAACAAAAGACTCATACAGGAAAATCTCTACTATATGGAAGAAAAGGAAGAATTCAGGCCTTTCGGTGAAATCATCGGTAACAGTCAGACTATTATAAACCTCCACCATCTTATACACAAAGTAGCTCCCACACAATCGACCGTTCTCATCTCCGGTGAGACAGGTGTCGGAAAAGAACTTGTGGCACGGGCAATCCATCGTGACAGCGCGAGACAAAACGGTCCCTTCATTAGAGTCAATTGCGCAGCGCTCCCTGATACGTTGATAGACAGTGAACTTTTTGGTCATGAAAAGGGTGCTTTCACGGGAGCGGTAAAAACCAAAGCCGGCCGGTTCGAACTGGCCAACGAAGGTACCATTTTTCTGGACGAGGTATCGGAACTTCCCCCCTCAACACAGAGCAGACTGTTACGAATCCTCCAGGAAAAAGAATTTCAGCGTGTCGGAGGAACAACCACCCTTCATTCCGATTTTCGCCTCGTTACGGCCACAAATAAGGACCTGGGAAAAGAGGTCGCAAACGGAAAGTTCAGAGCGGATCTGTTCTACCGGTTGAATGTCTTTCCCGTAAGCGTCGCACCCCTCAGGGAAAGAAAAGAAGACATACCGCTTCTGGCAACTCATTTTCTCAATCTATTCTGTTCCCAGTACAATAAGCATTACTCGGGTATTCCCGAGTCTGAGATGGAAAAACTCATAACCTATTCCTGGCCGGGAAATATCAGGGAACTTTCCAACATGGTTGAGCGTGCCGTTATTTTAGGGGGTCCCGTAATCAGGTTCGCCGAATTGGAAAGCAAGAAGATTGCCGACGTAACCGACGATGAAGTCCTGGATCTTAAAGATATGGAGAAGATGCAGATCTTCAAGGCCCTGAAAAAGACCAATGGGAAAATCGGCGGCAAGAATGGGGCATCGGTTCTCCTGGGACTGAAAAGAACGACGCTCATCAACCGTATGAAAAGGCTCGGCATTACAGTAGAGAAAACCGCAACACGCCAATAATCATTATATAATTATGAAAGGCAGGATTTGACCTTTCAGACACTTTCATATCGATCCTTGAGTGACAATTATCTACCTGCAAGTTCATACAATTCATTTGAGACAAAGGAATCTTTTGTAGATAATATAAGGTCATTCAATAGCCAATAATCAGGATGAATACAATTCGAGACCTTTCACACAAATTCTAAGAAGTTTTTGTTTTGGAAATATTGTCCGTTTTACGTATGGTGTGAATCGAGTGCGCATGGACTACTTTCCTGCCGGATTCGTCGAAAATATCCGCTTCAAGTACCGCAGAATTTCGTCCGCGATGGATGATGTTCCCTTTAGCTGTTAACATACCCCTCATAGCAGGTAACAGATAATTAATATTTAGATTTTGGGTTGCAATGACTTCATTGTCTTTAATCGATGTAGCCAGGGCTAAACCGCAAGCAGAGTCGGCTAACGATGCTAATGCGCCGCCATGTGCTGTATTGTAAATGTTGCAGTGAGTATCCTCTACTTTCATTTTCATGACGCAACCTCTGTCTGTAAACTCGATCAACTTCATGTTAAAATGTTTATAATAAGACGATTCATTTACCAGATCTTTTATTCGAGAAAGATAAGATGCCTGTCTTTTATCCGTTGACATTTGTGGGTTACCTCGTCATGATCGATCAATTCTTTTTACCAGTTCCGGCACTACTTCTTTAATATCCGCCACCATCAGGTAATCGGACATCTTCATGGTGTTGGCATTCTCGTCTGTATTCACCGATATAATTGTTTTCGCATCACGTATTCCGACGGTAAACTGAACCTGCCCCGAAATCCCCAGGAGAATGGCGAGATCGGGCTTACATTTCTTACCAGACAGTCCGATTATTCTCTCTTCAGATAACCATTTTTTATCCGTCGCAACCGGTTTCGTACAGGCCACTTCTCCTTTCAGTCTCTTCGCCAGGATTTCCACCATTGGCAAATCATCGTTGCTTTCCAGTCCCTGACCGATGGCGACCAGTACCTCGGCGGCCTCGATATCAACTGAATCTTCCATCTTCGGCCTGACTTCAAGAACCTTGATGCCGGAGGGCTGTGCTTCTACCGCGATATCATTAATCATGCCTTTTTCTCTTTCACCCATCATTTCATAGGTTTTGGGGGCAATGGCGATCACCTTGTTTTCTGATTCGATGACCTGGGTCGCCACTGTTGCACCGCCAAGGGCGATGCGCTGACAGTAAATTTTCCCGCCTTCGATTTTTATGTTACCCACATCTGTCAGACATCCGCCGTCAATCATATATGCCAGCCTTCCGGCGATTTCCTTACCTCTCCGATTTGAAGAAAGAAATATGACAGACGCACCTGTCTTTTCAGCCACCTGGCTGATTGCCGACGTCACAGCCGCCGTATCAGCTATCTGTATCGCTTCGTCCTGTATTCTGTATACATCACTGCACCTCAGGGCCAGAATTTCGGACTGGTCATCATTGTTTATACTCAGGGCCTTTACTCCGAGTCCCAGTTCCGCGGCAATGCTTTGAGCTGCCGACAAAAGCTCACAGGCATAATTACTATTATCGCTGTAAACCAGAATACTGCTCATATTCGCTACCTCTCCAGCCTTCCTGTGCTTTCGAGAACCTTCACCAGTTCATCGACCGACTCAACAACAATTCCCTTCCGCTCACTTATAGGCGCCAGGTTACTGATAGTGACAACTTTCTTTTCATCGGGAATCTGAATGCCCAGATCATCGGGTCGGTAAATCTCTTTTGGTTTTTTCCTCGCCTTTAAGATGCTCGTTACCGATGGAATCTTCGGCTCCTTTATTTCCGAGACGACACTGATAACCGCCGGGAGCGGGGCCTCGATAATTTCATCGGAATTCTCCAACGAACGGGTGACGCGCACCAGTGAGTCGTTCAATTCTATTTGTTTTGCATAACCCACCTGAGGATACCCGAGAATTGCCGCCACGCCTGAGACAACCCGCCCTGAGTAGTTATCCGCGCTTCCTTCACCGAACAGGATGATATCGACACCATCGATTTTACGAATTGCTGCCGCCAGCACACCGGCAATGACCGAACTCTCCGCATCGGTGAGATTATCATCTTCAATCAACACGGCTTCGTCCGCACCGGCCGCCAGAGCTTCTTTGATGGTGTCTTTAATCTCTTCATTCCCTGCCGATACAACGATCACACGTCCCTGAACTGATTCCTTTAACTCGACAGCAACCTCAAGGGCACTCTTGTCGATATCACCCAGAACCATGGGAATATTATCCAGGACCGGTTCGCGATTTCGAATTCGAATCTGGTGTAAATCCGGTATTTGTTTCACTGCTACGACGATATTCATATTTATGACTTATGCCCCCTCCCCTTTATCCCCTCCCGCCAGGGAAATTCGACCTTTTGAGAGATCGTCAATGATAGTGATGCTCAACCTTGTGTCCGATATCTCTTATGAGCGACTGCCTCTTAGGACTAAGCCGGCAATGATCATTTTCTGCACGTCTCCCACGCCCTCAATCTGCGGGCCGATGATGGCATCACGATAGAGCCTCTGAATTGTATAGTCTTCCATGACCCCGTAAGAACCGTGAACATCGACGGCAATACGGGCCACATCAACTGCATTCTCACACACGAAACTTTTTGTCAGTGCCGCCTCTTTGGCAAATTGCATCGGGTCTTTTACGTCATTGGCCAGGCAACCGAGTCGGTACGTGAGCCATCGCGCCGCCTCTACTTTTATTGCCAGCTCCCCTACCCTGAGCTGAATAGCCTGAAACCTTGCTATAGCTTCTCCCCTGTGTGTTTTTTCGGTGGCGTATTTCACCGCCTCTTCATATCAAATCCGGGTACCAGATATTTTTCCTTTTTGTGTTCGGTCGGACGAGCTATGAACCCGTAAAGTCTGGACGTCGCCTTTCAAGGAATGCCGCGATGCCTTCTTTTGCATCCTGCGTCTTCGTCATATCAGCGATACCCCGAGCTTCATGTTCCATCTGACTTTCTATGGTTTCTGAGAACGTTTTATTAAGCAGTCTCTTGACCGAACCGAATGAAAGCGTTGGTCCGTTCGCAAGCTTTTTAGCAAGGGCTTCCGCTTCTTTCATGAGTTCATCATCTGGAACAACCTTATTGACAAGACCCCATTCCAGTGCTTCCCGGGCACTCACTCTTTTATTGGTCAGTATTATCTCTTTTGTCCGCGCAAGACCAATCATCCTCGGCAAGAAATACGTCATACCGCCATCGGGAGAAAGTGCGGCAGCGGTGTAAGCTGCCATGAACATTGCCGACTCTGCGGCAATTATCATGTCACCGCAAAGAGCAAAGCTCATCCCCATTCCGGCGGCAGGACCGTTAACGGCTGTGATCAGAGGTGCATTCATTCGAATGAAACGTGAATTAGCCGCATGTGCGTAAACGGTTATTTCCTTCAGGGCTGCTCCGAGGTCATCTCCGAATCCGGTAAAATATTTCAGATCTCCACCAGCACTGAACATCTTTCCCGCCCCCGTCAACAGAACGGCACGAATCTCGGGATCTTCATCACACCGAATCGCTGCATGCATGAGATCTTTTCCCATTGCGATATTTAATCCGTTGGCGGCTTCAGGCCTGTTTAAGGTAATGTAAGCCACATGGTCTTTGACCTCAAAAGTAATCGCTTCATACTGCATAATAATCTCCCCTACTAATTTAACATATCTCTTATTTTCTACATCATATTAAGATACCATCTCCTCAATAATTCCCTTTGCAGATTTGATATCTTTTATCAGAGCGCTCACCTGTCCGGCACTTGCGGGGAAGATCTCGAAATTTCCACTACCCCAGGCCTTTGGCGCATCCTTAAAATTGTATTCCTGTAAGAGGTCTATCCCGGGATCTTCTATCTGTTCTTTTAGCTTGGGATTTATGATAGATCTTATTTTCATTTTTCCCAGAGGTAACAGTGTTGTGCCGCCATCACCGCAATCGACGACTGCCTTCTTCCATGCATCCGGAGCAGTGCATTCCTCGGTTGCAATAAAACGCGTCCCGAGCTGAACACCCTGAGCACCGAGAGCCAGCGCAGCTCGATACCCCCGTGAGTCAGCTATTCCTCCGGCTGCAACAACCGGAATGTTAACACTGTCTACCACCAGCGGCACCAGTACCATGGTGGAAGATTCGGGGTTGTTGGTACGAAGACCACCGGACTCCGAACCGGAGACGATCAATCCGTCAACACCGGCATCCTCCGCCTTTTTCGCCTGGACAGCTGAAAGAAGAACATGGAGCCCCTTCATTCCAAATGAGTGAACCTGGTCATAGATTTTCCCCGGAGACCCTGCTGACGTGGTGACTGTCTTTACTCCCGCTTCTGCCAGTATCTCTAAAATTTCCATGTTCGCAGGATTCGCAAGCATCAGGTTTGCCCCAAACGGCTTGTCCGTCAACTCACGGACCTCGTTTATCAGTTGTTTTGTGCTTTCAGCATTACTGAACCCCAGGGCCAACATTCCGAAGGCTCCGGCCTCGCAGATGGCAGCTATCAGCTTGGGGCTGTTCATGTGGCCGATTGGTCCCTGAATGATGGGGTAACGACTTCCCAGGATGTTTAACAATTCAGACATAATATATACCTCCTTCTTTTTTTTATGTATTCTTTATGTATTCTTATAGACCCCCCTTTTGGCCCCTGTACTACGACAAAACACCAATTCTGCCGGTTCATTGCTAAGGGTACCGATTGGACAAGCTTAAGAATCCGTTCGATTACTTCACGTGATAAAGGCTCCGATTTAAATATTCTATACAACAATATTGCGTGCAATATAATTGTACACAAGCTGTATGCCTAAAACAATTATTTGTCTGACCGATGTCTGACTTTATTGAGGAGACACCTCAGTTCTTTTTCTTCATCTTTGTTCAAAATACTCAGAAATTCTGAATTAGCCTTTTCCATAACTCTGGCAACTTCCTGTCCGGTTGTTCTTCCCTTTTCAGTCAAATGAATCTGTATTGCTCGCCGATCATTTGGATTCTGTTGACGTTGGACGAGTTTTGCTGACTCAAGCCGATCCAGGATGCCGGTCAGGGTAGCGCTATCGAGTGATACTCTCATTCCAAGATCGCTCGAAGCTATCTGGTCATTATCAAAGAGAAACCGTATAATCATTGCCTGCACTGCAGTTAGACTTAGTCCCGATACCTTCTGACCCCAGAATCTCGCTCCAGTCTGGCTCGCTTTGGCAAGTTGAAAAAAGATACAGTCATCGGCTTTCATTATAGCCCCTTCACTAATAGTCTTGTGTACCATTTACTTGTGTGCAAGCATATTATTTCCCCGATATAACTGTCAAGAAAAAACTGCTTGACCTTAATAAAATGTTTCGCGATTTCGGAGTGATGATACTAAGCGGCTGTTTACACCTCAAAAAATCGACTATGGAGTTATGATATTGATTTCCTGTATGCAATTCGTAAGCAGGATTTGTCCCATTTCCCTGTTTGTTTATTCTTCCTGGAAGAGTGATATATCCTCTATCCCATTGAATACGACTTTTCAGTTGGTAAGCAAGCCAATCCTTCCTGAATAGAGTACCGTAGAAAGATATTCTCTCCTTGATATCAATAAACATATAGTTTACTCTTCGATCATGATTAGATCTTTTCGGTGCAGCGAAACAGATAAGATTTTTAGTCGGGAATTTTCTCGAAAATTTCCCAGTGACATTCAAGCGCGGGCATTTATGAAACTTAATGCCATTGATGCGGCCGTTCAGATCCAGGATTTGCGACTTCCTGCCTCTAATCGGCTCGAGATTCTGAAAGGGGACGGAAAGGCCAATGGAGTATTCGCATTAACGATCAGTGTTGGATGAACTGACGTTGTCCCAATATCGCCTTGCGAAAGGGATTCGTGTGTCCGCCATGCGGGTCAATTACGTCGTGAATGGAAAACGACCGGTTACCGCTGAACTCGCTCTGCGTTTAGGGCGGTATTTTGGCCAGAGCCCGCGTTATTGGCTGAACCTGCAAAGTCGATATGACATGGATATTGCGGAAGATACCTTGTCAGACCAGGTGGAGAAACAAGTTCAACCACTCGCTTCTGCTGTGTCATAACTTCCTGAAAGAGTGATTCTTCTTGATCGGCAGCCCATAACACACTACGAATGGTAATCTTCGATAGATCATATAGCAGTTATGTAGTCAGTTTAATTATGTTGTGAGTATAATTCCATTTCCTTCCGAAAGATTAAAAAAATCCTTTTAATTCTCTTTTATTTTTTACTTCCCTTGCTATCTTACTTTTATGGCAGAAAGACGATAGCCATATGATCAAGTGGCTTGCCTTCCGCACCATTAAAAAATCCCTATTATTCAGTGCCTCAGGCATAAGGAGGAAAAAAATGATGGAACCAAGCTGCCTGAGAAACAGAAACTCCCTTTATCTGATCGTGTGGCCTTTAAGGCTTTATTGCCCGCTGGAGGCTTAACAGCAGACGTGCTTAGCCTATAAATAATTATGTTGTGAGTAAATTTTGAATTATGTTGTGAGTCCTTATAACGTATTGTTATTAAATCAAATATCCATTTCCAAGCTCTTGGTAAATATCCCAATATATTTCAGGTGGATAGATGAGCTCGCAACATAATAGCAGTTGTCGACAGTTGAAGATCTAAGCAGACAATGAAGATATGCAATTCTTATGTTCAAATTTCCCGCATTAAAGAGCTGTGGCAACTGTTATCAGTTTTCATGACTCAGGAATTATGATGCTCCTGGCAAGATATCTTTAATCGTCGATTTGATAATTTTGTTATATACAGTAAATCCATATCTTGAAATTTTCAGGCTCCTTTTTTAATCGGCTGTGTCACCATATAGCTTTTTTTCACTTCAAGCGGTTGCATAACCATATGTAAATCTTAACAAATGCCGAGAACTGTAAAATCAGGTGTAAAATTGTCGAGATTCTTTACAAAATCGAATTTTTGCTCTGATGCACTTGTTACAAGGGTTTCAGCACGTTTAAGCTATTGAGAGGCCAAAAATTGTCGGACTTCTTTACAAGTGTGAAACAGCAAAAAACACGTAAAAACAATTGAGAGCCAATATATACAGAGTGTGAAAAAAAATTATTCTATTAATTTATACAACTTATTAACGCACTCACAATATTTTTCCAAGCAGAATTCATCTTTGCATGGTTTTTGCTTTATAAATTAAAAAGTCGGTCACTTATTAAGTAATTTTTCAATTAAGTTTCTATTCGCGGAGGCGAAGAAAGGAGTTTCACTTATGAAAATTTTGAAATTTTTTGTTGTAGCATTGGTCCTGATGTGTTTCTGTACGCCAGGGTTATCTGGAACGATCGATTTTGAAGGCATGCCTGAAGAATATCAATATGGTTATGGTCATCAAAACTTCGCCGACTATTGGGAAGGCGTGTGGTTCGGTCCTGATTCAACTGTTTTGGATAGGAATTGGCCCCTTAATTACTATAACTATACCGGTTATCCTCCACATTCTGGTGACGCAGTATTGTTTTCGTATTCTACTCCTTACATAGATGCTATTTTTGACAATGCCGTGGACGAGGTCTCCATGTGGTATACGTCTGGTAATAACTTTTACCTGGATGCTTACGATGAATATGACAACTTAATCGCCACTGTCACGGGTGCCCCGAATTTATATTCTAACTCTCTGATTACGATTACATTGTCAAGTTACGATATCAAACGTGTCCGTATGCATGATACGGGTAACTACTTCACGATCGATGACTTTACAGCAGAATTCGTATCAGGACAGCCGAGCGGAGTTCCTGAACCATCAACGCTGCTGCTCCTCGGCTTCGGAATTCTCGGCCTTGTCGGTCTGCGGCGCAGGGAATAGAAAATTAAAAACATATACTTAAGTTAAAACAGTTTTGATGAAAAATCCCCCGATTTTCACCGGGGGATTTTTTTATGTATGAAAATAGAGTTTTATCCATAGTCCCTCACAAACAAAAGGGCAGAAGTTTT
>CAZGAK010000007.1:0-64690 GCA_964523565.1 uncultured Syntrophaceae bacterium
GGAATATATCGGATATTTCGAGGATTAAAATTTGAGACTGACGCAGAAATTGGGCAAAAGGGGGCGTTATGCAAAGGTCTCAGAAGGTTAGACTATCTTTGAAGGCCCGTCCCGAGAATATTTCAATCAAAGAGATTCACTTTCCGGATAATAATGCCTTGAGAGTGCTTCTCGGAGAGCACGATGGAAACATTAAGCTCGTTGAGAAACTGGAAAACGTGAAACTCAATGTGAGGGGAGATAAGGTTCTTATAAAGGGAGAAGACATCGGAACCTGTATAATTGAAAATTTACTCGGGCAGCTTTATAATATTATTAAAAAAGGGTACCCAATTTATCCCGCCGATATCGATTATGCCCACAGGATGCTTACCAGTAATGGTTCAATCGATATAGAAAAGATATTTCTTGACACGGTTTTTATCTCTTCAAAGAAAAGGTTCATTACCCCTAAGAGTATCGCCCAGAAATTGTATATCGATTCTATACGAAAACATGATATTGTTTTCGCAATAGGTCCTGCCGGAACGGGGAAAACTTACCTTGCCATGGCTGTTGCTGTGGCCGCTCTGTTGGAAAAGCAAGTGAGTCGCATTGTTTTAACAAGACCAGCCCTGGAAGCCGGTGAGAGGCTCGGTTTTCTCCCCGGTGATCTTGCGGAAAAGGTTAACCCCTATCTGAGGCCTCTTTATGATGCCCTGTATGAGATGGTGAACTTTGACAGGGCATCTGCCCTGATAAATAAAGGGGTTATCGAGGTGGCCCCCCTTGCCTTTATGAGAGGAAGGACACTTAATGATTCCTTTGTCATTCTCGATGAGGCGCAGAATACCACTTCTGAACAGATGAAGATGTTTTTGACCCGACTTGGTTTCGGCTCAAAAGCAGTTATAACGGGAGATGTAACTCAGACAGATCTACCGCCGGATAAAACATCGGGCCTGATAGAAGCAGAAAGAATTCTCGGTAAAACTAAGGGAATGCGGTTTGTCTATTTTTCGGGAATAGATGTGGTAAGACACCCCCTTGTCCAGGATATTATTCGTGCCTATAACCATCTCGACAGGAAAAAGGCGAATAATTTTTAATATCAGTAACTTACATATATAATATGTCTAAAAACACAAAACGTTCCAGTCACAGAAACGGATCAGTACGAATTAATTTTATTCCGCAGTTCGCCAGAAATATTTTGTTTCAGAGATGGGCTGTCTTAATTTTAATGAGTCTGATTCTAACTCTCATCCTGTCCCCCCGGATTCATCTTATATCTTCAACGTATAACTTAGGAGCAATCGCAACAAAGGACATAAAGGCAGATAGTGACTTACTTGTAGAGGATAAAGTCTCGACAGAACAAAAAAAGTTAGAAGCTTTGGAAAAAGCAAAACCAATTTACGATTACGATAGAGATATGCCGTCCTTAATTGGAATGACCATGGCTAAAGCCTTTCTCGCTATGGAAGAAACATATTACCGCATGGAAAGGGAAAATGCTTCTCCAGACGACAGGAAGACCATTATTAAAAAGGCACGAAAAGCTTTTGAGCATACCATGGGTCTTACCCTCACAGAAAATGAATTTAAGACACTAAATAAGTACAAATTTTCATTTGATATATGCAACAACAACGTAAAGTTGATCTATTCAGTATATAATGAAGGATTAATTGGTCAAGGAGACTTCGTAACTCTCAATACGGATGAAGGCATTATTGTCAGGAATATCAGAACTCAAAATGAGGAAGAAATCAGCGACCTTTCCTCAATCCTTAACATGGATGAAGTTAATGAACGTATCTTGAAAAATTCAACTGTTATCTTCGCATATGCACCAAAAGACATAAGGGGGATCTCTGTTTCCCTTGTGAAAAGAGTAATCCGGCCAAATCTCACATTCGCCAGGAACGCGACGGAAAAAAGAAAACAGCATATCATGGATAACGTAAAACCGGTGTTCTATAAGGTTCAGAAAAATGAGATGATCGTCCGTGAAGGTGAAAAGATTTCAGATGTTCAATTAGACAAACTCGCTGCCCTGTATAAAGAAGAGGATGGAAAAAGCTTCCTGAATATTTCCATACTCCTGGGGATGTTTCTTGCCACTATGCTATTCTCCATTATTCTATATAAAATATTCAAAAATTTCCTTGTATCACGTGACAAGAATATAAACACTGACATCCTGTTGCTGGGGATTGCTGCCATCCTTCAGGTACTCCTTGCAAGAATAGGCATCTTTATATGTGAATCAATAAATCATGCGTTTCCTGTTATTCCTGCCAATGCCTGTTTATATGCCATACCATTTGCGACGGCTACCATGCTTGTCGTGATTCTTCTCAATAGAGACGTTGGGTTGGTATTTTCTATTTTTTCGGCCTTTCTCATAAGCTTTCTTTTTGAAGAAAAAGCATTCATGTTCTTCTATTGCTTGCTCGGAAGCATGGTAGCGGCTTTCAAAATTTTTGAATGTAAAGAGCGCACGGCATTTTTCAAGACAGGTTTGTTTGTCGGTTTCGTTAATATGGCCGTTATTATCTGTCTGTCACTTCTCTCCGGTAAATTGATAACGACTGCTACGCTCATTAATCTTCTTATGGGAGCTATAGGTGGTATCCTCTCCGCTGCTGTCGTTTCCAGCATCGCGCCACTGTTTGAATCTGTTTTCGGCTATACTACCGATATAAAGCTTTTAGAACTGGCCAACCTGAATCAACCCATCTTTCAAAGGATGATTATGGTAGCTCCGGGAACGTATCACCACAGTATCATTGTGGCATCTATGGTAGAGGCGGCTGCAGAGGCAATAAGCGCAAATTCACTCATGGCCAAGGTTAGCGCCTATTATCACGATATAGGCAAGATGAAAAAATCTCTCTACTTTATCGAAAATCAAAAGGGTCCCGAGAACAAGCTTGATAAACTTTCACCCAAAATGAGCAGCCTGGTCATTATCTCTCATGTTAAAGAAGGATGTGAGATGGCAAAAGAATACAAGCTGGGCTCTGCAATTACTGATATTATAAAGCAGCATCATGGGACACGCACAGTCAGCTACTTTTACGAAAAGGCCCAACAGGACAAAGATCCTTCTGTTCGATCCATACCGGAAGACGAATTCAAGTATCCCGGACCTAAGCCTCAAACAAAGGAAGCAGGACTCGTTTTGCTCGGTGATATTATTGAAGCTTCATCAAGAACCCTGAAAAATCCGACACCTTCGCGGATAAAAAATCTGGTTGAGGACAGAATAAATCAAGTTTTAATGGAAGGTCAGCTCAATGATTCTGAATTAACATTCCATGATCTCAGTAAAATTACAGAAAGTTTTATCAGGACTCTCAATGGAATTTTTCACCAGAGGATAGATTATCCCATGTCCGCTACCAGAGAAGATAATTTGGAAAAAGAAAAAAATGGCAATTCTCACAGAAAACCGTCAGAAAAAAATAAACATAAATATTCCAAGAGTTCGTCAGACACTCAATAACATACTAAAATATCTTCATGTAGAAGATAGTGAGATCAGCGTGCTCTTTGTTGATGACGAGGGTATCAAAGATATAAATAACCGGTACCTGAATAGAAACTATCCCACAAATGTTATTGCATTTTCCATGAGAGAGGGAGAATTTGGAGATATTAATCCCCACATCCTTGGAGATATCGTTATATCTGTAGAAACAGCCTTACGAGATGCTGAGCAAGAAAACCTCCCATTTGAAGATGGGCTGGATTACCTTATGATTCACGGCATACTTCATCTTCTGGGATATGATCATGAAGAATCCGAAAGTGAATCAAAAAGGATGAAAGAAAAAGAAAAAGAAATCTTTTTTGACGCCAAGAGCTATATGATTGAATAGGTTCAGATTGAGACCTTTGACCTATCTCGCCACAACAATAACCTGTCCGGGGTAAATATTGTCCTTCTTGCTTAAACCATTCAGTCTTAAAAGTTCATGAACACTGAGTTTATGTTTTTCTGCAATGGAGCCGATGCAGTCACCCTTTTGCACTACATAACTGTTTTTTCCTGAACCGGATCTAATGCTGAGAACCTGTCCGACCTTAAGCCTGTTGCTTTGCAGCCCATTCAGTTTCTTTATTTCAGAAACAGTCGTATCGTAACGCCTTGCTATGACCCACAAAGAACTGCCTTTTTTTACATTATAGGTTATTATTTCTCCTTTTTGTGGTTTTGTAATCCTCTTTGAAGGTTCGAAAGCTCCCTCTTCAACATAAGTATAACCCCGGAGTGGAATCTTAAGAGTTTTTCCTGCTCTGATTCTATGCCTGGATGTCAAATGATTGGCCCTTACAATTGCTCTGACGGAGCTTCCATATTTTCTGGCAATTGTTGAAAGTGACTCACCCTTTTTGATCCTGTGCCTGACATATCTCGCACTCCCCGGTAATTTAGCTTTAGGAATTTGATTAACAACGAGAGCAAATCGCTCTGCCGTCCCGCGGGGAATCTTAAGATCATATTCTTTATCGGGCGTTACTTTAAATCTGAGCTCTGAATTAAGAGCAACCAATTCATTCTCCGGTACTTTGAGGTGATGGCTAATATCCTTCAATCGCATGCATTTATTTGTTCTCACCACTTCATAATCGATTGGTTTATCTATATTTTCAGGCAGATCCATCCCATATTTCTTCGGGTCCTTTATTATATGCAGTACTGCAATAAAACGAGGCACATATTGTGCTGTTTCGACCGGTAATTGATTATAAAGATCCCAGAAGTTATCCAGATAATTCATGTGCTGCCTGGATATTACTCTCAATACCCTCCCCTCCCCGCAATTATATGCGGCAAGCACGGTCTGCCAATCTCCGAATATTTCATGGAGGCTTTTCATGAACGCTATAGCCGCCTGAGTTGATTTTTCAATGTCCATCCGCTCGTCAATCCAGTGGTCACGCTTAAGGCCGAATTTATAGCCTGTAGAGGGTATAAATTGCCATAAACCGAGTGCACGGGCGGAAGATAAGGCCTTGATTTTAAAGCCACTTTCAACTAACGGAAGCCATGACAGTTCCTCAGGCAAGCCGGCGTTTTTCAACTTTTCTAATATAAGTGGACGGTATCTGCCGGATCGCTTATAGGAATCAATAAAGAATTTGCGCTCTCCACGCTGGTAACGCCGGATCTCTTTTTTTACATCAGCATTCATTGCAAGGGGTATTTCACTTTGATATCCAGTCGCAACGTTACTTCTCGATGTATAAATTTCCAGAATCCGCTTTGCTATCATAAAACGCAAATCATCTTTTTGCCAGGCAATGCGCGGTTCACCATCAACATCTAATATAAGTGAATACGCCTGATCCAGGAGGCTCAGTGAGTTATCAAGATTTCCTTTTTCCCACTGAATCTGGGACTGATCGAGCAATTCAAGGGCTTGATCCATGTTTTCCTGCTCTTGAGCCTGACGTTGTTGATCACCGTTTGAAGACTTGTTGTTCGGTGTTATTTCAGAAGATGAATTCGAACCTTCATTGGATTCTACTATGTCCTCTCCAACAGCAGAAGAGCTTTCTTTTCCATTTTCTTTTACATTGACTTGATCTTCAGATGCGACAGAAACATCCGGGACTCCTTTGGAATTATTTAGATGTTCATCACGGATTATATTAATTGGAAAGGAACAGGAAAGTAAAAAAAATGACAAAAATGATATGAGCGCTACCCGGAATCTCAACGTGAACATTCGTTATCTCCTCTATTGTGTTTCATCTACAAAAATAATTTTCAGTACAATTAGTAAACAATCTTTAACTCATCAGATATGACTCAATAAAATCATCTATATCGCCATCTAACACCCTGTCTACATTTCCTGCTTCCGTATTCGTCCTGTGATCTTTTATCATTCTATACGGATGAAGAACATAAGAACGTATCTGACTCCCAAAAGCTATCGTTTTTTGGGATTTGCTCATATCCCGTAATTTTTCATTTTGTTCCTTAAGTCTCATCTCGTAAAGCCTCGACCTCAGAACCTTCATTGCTACAGCTTTATTTTTGTGTTGTGACCTTTCATTCTGACATTGTACAACGACTCCCGTGGGAATATGGGTAATCCTGACGGCTGAATCGGTCTTGTTAACGTGCTGCCCCCCCGCACCGCTTGACCTGTATGTATCTATTCTCAAATCTTTTTCATTAATCTCTATCACGATATCATCATCAATCTCCGGATACACAAAGACCGATGCAAATGAGGTATGCCTTCTTTTACCGGTATCAAAGGGAGATATTCGCACAAGCCTGTGTATGCCAGCCTCAGCCTTTGCGTAACCGTATGCGTATTCTCCTTCCAGAGTAAAGGTTACACTCTTTACGCCGGCTTCATCACCAGGCTGGAAGTCAATTATTTGTGTTTTAAATCCCTTTCTTTCACACCATCTCAAGTACATACGTTGAAGCATTTCCGTCCAATCCTGTGCTTCTGTACCGCCCGCGCCTGAGTGAATGGTCATAATTGCATTATGAGAGTCCTTTTCTTCGCTCAACATTCTTTTTAGCTCATCATCCCTGACAGAAGCCCTGAGATTATCGATATCCGTTTCAATCTCTCTCAGCGTTTCTTCGTCATTCTCCTCCCGGGCCATATCGAAGAGGATTTTCAGGTCGAGCAGGGTATTTTGCTTTTTCTCCCAATTATCGATAGCAAGTTCTATCTCGCTCTTTTCTTTCAGTATCTTTTTGGCCGCTTCCTGATCATCCCAGAAATCATCTTTCAATACCTGTTTTTCGAGTTCCTTGATCTTCATTTCCTTATCATTTATGTCAAAGATAACCTCGCAAGATGTTGATTCTGGTTTCAAGATCATGTATTGCTTCTGAAATATCTTCAATCATCAGTCTTTCTCCTTTTTAATGAAATAAAAAAAATCCCCGTTAAACAAATGAAGCATAAATATATAAATACATTACCATATTTCGAATAAAAAGTACACTCATCGACGAACCCTACCACTCCATTGAGAGCTGTCCTCTCAAACAGGCCGGTTCGGGAAATAATCTCACCTGTCGGACTTATTATAGCGCTTATGCCCGTATTGGCCGCCCTTATAATGTAAAGACGGTTTTCTATGGCTCTGAACGCGGTCATTGTCAGATGTTGATAAGGGGCTGAAGAGGTACCAAACCAGGCGTCATTGGTTATATTAACCAGCAAGGTAGCTCCTTTTTTCTTATAGCCCCTGCTGATTTGAGGGAAAATACCCTCATAACATATCAAAACCCCTGTTTTCTCATCACCAACAGTAAGAGGGATTGGCCCCTTACCCGGAATAAAATCTCCAACACCGACGACCAGTTTTTCAAGAAAGAAAAAAAGCCTGCGCAGTGGAACATATTCACCATACGGTACCAGATGTATTTTATCATACCTTCCTGTAATTTCACCGTCCGGCGATATCAGGTAGGCACTGTTTAGAAATAAATTTTTGCTTCCTTTTCTAATATAACTTGGGCTTCCAAATAAGAGATAAGAATTTGTCTCTTTTGCTATATTGATGATAACTCTGTGTTTGTCATCAATATTCTGGAAAAAAAAAGGCGCCGCCGTCTCAGGCCATACAATTAAATTGACACCTGATTCCGACATCCCAAGAGATAACTTTCTGTATATTTTCAGTGTATCACTCTGATATTTGTCGTTCCATTTCACACTCTGGTCAATATTACCCTGGATTATCGCAACATTTTCCGTTCTCATTTCTTTTGTCGCATTTTTCATACCATCCAGCCGGTACAGACCATAGCAAAAAATCAACCCTATAACGGTAAAACCCACAATCAACCCTGATAAAACTCTTCTTTTCGATTCAGAGGTTACCGTGATTATTTCGTAAAGAATACAATTTACAAGAACGATTACAAAGGTCAGTCCGTAAGTTCCCGTTATATCAACAACCTGAATAAAAGAGATCATTCCATGCAAAGAATAGGCAAGATTTTCCCACGGAAACCCCGTAAAAAGATGTGATTTTGCGTATTCAAGGCATGTCCAGAGTATGGGGGCTGAAATTATTTCATTTATCCCTTTTCTCCTGAAAAAAACAACGCCTGCCGAGAAGAGGGATACATAGAGACCCAGATAAAGGGCGAGAAGCAACATGACAAAAAAGCCGAGATATAAGGGAAGATAACCATATTGAACAACAACAAAGGAAACCCAGTAGATTATTCCGATATTGTATACAAGACCGGTGGCAAGACCCAACCGAAATGCTTCCCCGAAACTCACCCTCTGCAGTGCACTTAGAAGGGGCACAAGAGAGAACCAGACAAGAAAGCTGAGATCAAACTTTGGAAAGGAAAGAAAAAGGAGAATTCCGGAAGCTAAAGATAAGATTAATGTTTTCTTGCCCATTACCCCGGTTTACCCTTTTCCCTTACCTGTACACATTTTTATAAAGCTTTAGAACCGCTACCTACCCTTTTTATTCTCACTTTTTTTATACTTCTTTCATCGGCTGATTCAATGATCATCTCGAAGTTATCATTCTGAATGACTTCTCCCGGTACGGGAACTTTTCTGACAATATGAAAAATAAACCCTCCAAGGGTCTCAAATTTTCCCTCTGGTATCTTTACGTCGAAATATTCTTCAAATTCTTCAATTTCCACCCTGCCGTCTACGAGTACATCTCCGTTGGGAAGAACCGTGAAAGCATCCTCTTCCATATCATGTTCATCATGTATTTCACCTACTATTTCCTCTATAAGGTCTTCCAGTGTCACAAGACCGGCAGTGCCTCCATATTCATCAATGACGATAGCCATGTGGGACTTTTTATCCTTTAATTCATGAAGCAGAAGATGTATATTTTTTGTTTCCGGAATGTAATACGCTTTCCTGAGAATCGATGATATGTCGCACGCATCGGAAGGCCGTGCCCAGAATTTCAGAAGATCTTTTACATTTAATATCCCTATAATGTTATCCACACTTCCGTCGTATACAGGCATTCTCGTATGACCATGTTTTAAAATTAATTCGAGGACATCTTCTATCGTAGAATCGCTGCTTACAGCAACAATCTCCGTCCGTGGGACTACTACTTCTCGAACTATTTTCTCCCTGAGCTCAAGAATGCTCTGAATCATTTCACCTGATTGCTGATCAATCAGATTTTTTTTCTTTCCCGCATCGATGATTGATTTAATCTCCTCTTCAAGATCAAATTCCTCTTTGTCTTTGCCGATTTTTGATAAGAGACTGTCAATCCACGGTTTATGTTTCATAGAGATAATAAACCCCCTATTATGAGTTCCATGCTTCAGTTACCAACTCGAAACTTGAAACTTTAAACTTTATTCACAATCCACGCATGAACTCAGGTCTGAGTATATTGTGATTTCCTGATTGAATCACACTGTGGATGAGTTTTACGGTTTCATCCTTCTCCTCGGGCATCCGGGCCCTTACAGGCAGGTAATTTGAGGCATGGTTGGATGTAAAGAAACAGTTCGTAAAATCGGAGTTGGAAACGATAATGCCAAGCTCTTCAAGAAAACCAAACGTGTCGGGAAGTTCAAAAGTTTTTGAAATATATTCCTCATACAGAGGAGTGCCGGGAATAAGCATAACGGTGAGGGCTCCGACATAATCAGGATCTATTTCGGTCAGTATTCTGGCTGTACCAAGGGCATGATCCACACTTTTCTCTTTGCCTCCGATTCCAAGAAGCACGGTAACCGACAGTTTCATGCCTGCATCTTTAATCATTCTGCCTGCCTTTACCATCTGCTCATAACTGACCCCTTTGTTAATCCTGTCCAGTAATTCCTCGTTTCCCGTTTCTACACCGAGATAAACGATCTTAATGCCCAATGCCCTCAATTGCCTCAATTCATCGGGGGTTTTTCGAAGAATACTTTTTGCGTTGGCATATGTTCCAACCCTCTTTAACCCCTTTATATTAGATCTCAGTGACTCCAGAACAGGTACCAGTTTTCTCTGTGGTATAATCAGGGCATCTCCATCACAGAGAAAGACCCTCTCAATGAAACCGTAACTGCTCGCTTCCAGTATATCTTCTTCGATTTCACTGAAATCTTTAATCCTGAATCTTTTCCCACTGTAAGTACCGCAAAAGTTACACTTATTATGGGAACATCCAGCGGTTACCTGCAACAGCAAACTGTTGGCCTCACTGGGAGGCCTGATAATTACACCTTCGTATTTCATTTTGATTACTCTGGCCTTATTCCACCATAAGGATTAATATCAATATCATCGTGGCATGGATTGCAATAGAACATTACGTCCACACTACTGCAACCATGTGGCATCATATCAAAAATTCGACAATCTTCACAAAGTGGTATGCCACACCCGTTGCAATAAACCACCGCATTTCCTTTTCCACATACTGTGCATTCTTCTTCGCCTTTTACTATAATGACCATTTCCAATGTCCTTTCATTTTTCAGCTGATCTTGATGAATTAGCAAAAAGTCAGAAATCCGTCCATTTGTCATTCCCGCGGAAGCGGGAATCCAGTATTTACATATGGTTACTTTTTGTACTTTTCGATTTATATCCAATATCGCGACTTTTTTCGAAACCGTCAATCTTTATCAGGATATATCTGTCTTTTGTTTCGCGAGTATTTATAACATGAGGAAGAAAAAGGCAAGAAATTAGAAAAAAAGCTAAGACAAGTGTGGGTTTTTCCACATTTCATATTGACACGAAAACATCACGTTATTATTTTTCGTCCACTTTTACTATTTTTAACCCGGCAAGCGAAGCCAGTTTTGATTGGCGTGTATCGAGAGTTAAAAAACTGCCTGCTTTCATTGATAAAGCTGAAGCAACATGCAAAATATCCAGGGATCGTGATCCTGTATTCTTTGTATGATTTTTTGACAGATCGATGGCATGTCTGAATATTTCTGCCCAGCTTAATTGCGGGCGATAGTAAATACCTTTGCTTTCATGTTCATAAAATTTTGACAATATATAAACGGCCTCGTCCTCTGTGATTTCTCTCCTGAAACGTTTCAGGTTGATTGCATTGGTAAATTCCAGGTCATGAAAACCTGTCAGAGGAATAGCTTCATTATTTTCTATGATCCTGTTTGACACATCCAGTGAATAGTCTTCTTTGACATAGAGCTTTACGATTATGCTTGTATCAACGTAAAGCATTTAAAATCTTTCCTCCCTTTCTTCAACAACTATGTCGCTTAGAGATTTGCCTTTAAGTTCAATTGCTTCATTGGAAAAATCGGGCCATTCGATTTTGCTCCTGGGGCCCAGCGCCGTTATCTTTGCCACGGGTTTGCCTCTTTTTGTAATGGTAATCTCTTCGCCGGCTTTTATGCCCCTGAGAACTCCTGAGAAATTCTTTTGAACCTCTCCTACGGTTGCTGTTTTCATAACAGAACCTCCACTGTTTTACGTATATTATATGCGTAAATTGTGAAATGTCAAGATTTATGATTGCGCTGTTAGAAACACGTAATCTGTCCGGTTTATAATGGGTCACCGGGAGGTGGATAATTGCGTCAGCTTTGAGGGAAAAACGCTGCAAATCCCTGCGGACCGGCATAGATGCCATTACGTCAGGGTCAGGGTGCGTGTCCATCGGTACACGGATGGCTCACTGGCTGTTTTTCACGGCCCGAGAAAGTTGGCTGATTATGATGCACAGGGAAAATTGAAACAGTCCAAAAAGGGGAAGGCAGCGTAGGTCCGCCGCTCGCCACTTCCTCGGAGAAGCTGCTTCAGTCTAAGACTTGCGCAGCTTTTCTGAGCAGTACAAAGCGGACAATTCATTTGCTACAAAACCGGACACTTCTATTTGTTGACAACAGAAGAAATTTGCGCCTCGTCCTGTTTTTTTATTTTGGACATTGCCGTGTTAAAATGAGTATCCGTATTTATGTATCCGTATTATGGAGGTTGGAAATCAGGTTGGAAATTGAATTTCAGGCAAAAAAAAAGGGTTACGATTCTCTCGTAACCCCTTGTTTGACTGGCGGGGTCGAAGGGACTCGAACCCTCGGCCTCCGGCGTGACAGGCCGGCGTTATAACCAGCTTAACTACGACCCCTTAAAATAGAAGAAAATCCCTGCATATGGGTTAAACGCAAAGATTTTCTTTTCATTTCATGGTAGGCGGAACAGGGCTTGAACCTGTGACATCCACGGTGTAAACGTGGCGCTCTCCCATCTGAGCTATCCGCCCGAAAGATATCTCTCAGATGGACATATCTTTAACTATATCAGACAATGTTGTCAAGTCATATTTGAGAAATTCAGCAGGCACTCATCTGCGCCTCTGCACTTTGCGCCAAATCCGTATTCCCCCGAACTTTATCTTCCGTGATCAGGGCTTTGTCCAAAACTTCATCCATATTCTCAACAAAGACTATTTCAAGATCTTTTAATACATTGCGCGGGATATCATCAGCGAGATCCTTTTTATTTTCCTTCGGGATGATGACGGTTTTTATATTACCACGATGTGCCGCCAGGAGTTTCTCCTTTAAGCCACCTATCGGTAAAACTCTGCCCCTCAATGTAATCTCACCGGTCATTGCAAGATCACTTCTCACCTTTTTCCTCAAAAGAGCCGAGGCAATCGACGTTGCCATGGCAATACCTGCTGATGGCCCATCCTTCGGAATGGCACCCTCCGGAACATGAATATGAATATCCACTTCCTTATAGAAATTCTCCGGTAACCCGAAATCATCTGCCCTCGATCTGACAAAGGTCCACGCGGCCTGGGCAGATTCCTGCATGACATCTCCCAATTTTCCTGTTGTAAGGATAGGTTTACCTGTTCCCTTAACAACAGTTGCTTCTATATCAAGAAGTTCACCCCCTACTTCTGTCCATGCCAGACCTATCGACGACCCAATTCGATCCTCACCTTCTGTTTCCCCGTGTTTGAACCTTGGGATACCAAGATACTTCTCGACTGTTTTTGACGTTACCTTAACCTGTTTATCATAACCATCTGCCACTATCTTCCGCGCCACTTTCCTGCAGATTGATGCTATTTCTCTTTCCAGGTTTCTTACGCCGGCCTCCCTGGTATATCTTCCAATAATTGTTAACAAAGCTCCTTCTGTGAATGTTATGTTTTCCTCCGTAAGACCATTCGCTTCCATCTGTTTTGTGACAAGGTATTTTCTGCCGATATTCAACTTCTCCGGTTCAGTATACCCTGCAATGCGAATGACTTCCATCCTGTCCTGAAGAGGCGCAGGGATTGTTTGCGTTACATTGGCCGTTGTTATAAACATGATATCGGAAAGATCATAATCCACTTCAATGTAATTATCATTAAAAGCAAAATTCTGTTCGGGATCGAGAACTTCCAGTAAAGCGGCTGCGGGATCCCCCCTGAAATCTGAAGTCAGCTTGTCTATTTCATCAAGGCAGAATACCGGGTTATTAGAACCTGCCTTTTTCAGCAATTGAATAATTCTACCAGGCAAAGCTCCTATATAAGTCCTTCTATGTCCCCTTATTTCAGCCTCATCTCTCAGGCCACCGAGAGATAATCTGACGAATTTTCTGTTTGTTGCTCTGGCAATAGATTTGGCTACCGAGGTCTTTCCAACACCAGGGGGACCTACCAGACAGAGTATTGAACCTTTATTTTTTTTCACCAAACTCTGGACAGCCAGGTATTCCAGAATCCGTTCTTTAACTTTTTTCAATCCGTAATGATCTTCTTCCAGGATTTCCTCTGAACCGTTTAATGTGTTTGTATTTTTCGTTTTTTCATACCACGGAAGGTCCAGTATCCAGTCTATATAATTCCTTACAACTGTCGCCTCCGCAGACATGGGCGCCATCATCTTCAGTTTCTTTGCTTCCTTTTTTACCTTGTCATGGGCCTCTTCAGAAAGTTTCTTTTCCGTTAACCTTTTCTCGATTTCCCTTATCTCATTCTTCGCGCTATCCTCTTCTCCCATTTCTTTCTGGATAGCCCTCATCTGTTCATTCAGGTAGTACTCCTTCTGAGTTTTTTCCATCTGTTTTTTTACACGTCTCTTTATACGTCCCTCAACCTCAAGAACCTCAGTTTCGGCAAGAATGAGACCATATATCTTCTCGAGTCTCTCATCAACATCTGTTGTCTCGAGTATATCCTGTTTTTCGTCTATCTTTATGGTAAGGTGAGACACTGCAACATCGGCCAGTTTCGCAGGATCTTCTATGGATGCAAAAGACGTTAAAATTTCATTAGGTACTTTCCTGCTCAGCTTCGAATAGTGTTCAAATGCTTCCGTTATATTCCTCATGAGGGCTTCTGTTTTAATAGACTTTACCACACCAGGCATCTTTTCCTTTTCTTTAACCCTGACGAGAAAGAAATCGTGATTGGGAATATATTCTTCAATAAGTCCTCTCTTTTTCCCTTCAACTAAAACCTTTACTGTTCCGTCTGGAAGCCTCAATAGTTGAATAATTGTGCCTATTGTGCCAAATCGATAAATATCATCTTCGTGGGGTTCGTCTTTGTGGGCAACCCTTTGAGCAACCAGAAATATACTCTTCTCCTCTTTCATGGCAGATTCCAGGGCATTAATTGATTTTTCCCTGCCTACAAAGAGTGGAACGATCATGTGAGGAAATACTACGACATCCCTTAATGGTAATAATGGAATTATCAATTCTTTTTCTTGTTCTTCCGGTTTGTCTTTATTTTTGCTAAAGTTAAACATAATTCTTTCCGCGGTATTATTTTTTACCGGTTATTTTATACGGCTTTCTTTTTTGTTTCGAAAAGCAAGATCGACTTCTCGTTATTTAAAACAACCTCTTCACTAATGAGGCACTCTTTTACATCATTCCTCGATGGAATATCATACATGATATCAAGCATAATATTTTCCAGAATCGCCCTGAGTCCCCTGGCCCCGGTTTTTCTTTCCATGGCCAGCCTTGCTATTGCTCTCAGGGCACTATCAGTAAATGAAAGTTTTACCTTTTCAAGTTCAAGCATCTTTTTGTATTGTTTCATATGTGAATTTTTCGGTTCTACCAATATTTCTATGAGATCTTCTTCGCTCAGGTCATGTAACGTTGCAACGACAGGCAGCCGACCTACAAATTCCGGTATCAATCCATACTTTAAAAGATCTTCAGGCTGAACGTCCGATAATATTTCACCTATTCTCTTTTCTTTCCTGCTCTTAATGTCCGCTCCAAAGCCTATTGTGCTGACTCCAATTCTCTTCTCGATAATACTCCCCAGCGCATTGAAGGCACCACCGCAAATAAACAATATATTCGTCGTGTCTACCTGAATAAATTCCTGCTGAGGATGCTTTCTTCCCCCCTTGGGAGGAACATTAGCTACCGTTCCTTCTATAATCTTCAATAAAGCCTGCTGAACACCTTCACCTGATACGTCTCTGGTAATTGAAGGATTCCCGGATTTTTTCGAAATTTTATCAATTTCATCAATATATACAATGCCACGCGATGCTCTCTGTACATCATAATCAGCATTTTGCAGCAGGCTGAGGATGATGTTTTCAACATCCTCTCCCACATATCCTGCCTCCGTTAATGTTGTGGCATCGGCGATGGTGAATGGTACATTCAGCATTTTAGCCAGCGTTTTGGCCAGAAGAGTCTTTCCTGAACCTGTTGGTCCTATAAGCAAAATATTGCTTTTCTGAAGTTCGATATCATCACGATCAATTTCACTTTTAGAAGACAACCTCTTGTAGTGGTTATAAACTGCTACCGAAAGAACCTTCTTGGTCCGATCTTGTCCTACAACATATTGATCCAAAAATTTCTTGATTTCCCTGGGTTCCAGGATGACTCTTTTTGATTCCTCTATACTTTCTATTTCACATTCTTCTTCAATGATACATTTGCAAAGCTCTATACATTCATCACATATATATGCTGCAGGACCGGCTACAAGTTTTTTCACTTCATACTGTGCCTTCCCGCAAAAAGAGCAGTTACGAGTTGCCCGACTGCCATCGGTGTCTTTACGCCTTTTACTCATCAGAATGCTCCTTTCTATTGACGATCCAATACCCTTGTTACCATAACCTCGTCAATAATTCCATATTCTTGAGCCTCTTCACTTGTCATGAAAAAATCCCTGTCTGTATCATTTTCAATTTTTTCAAACGGCTGACTCGTCAGATTTGTCAGTATATCATTTAATTCCTGCTTCAATCTCAATATCTCTTTCGCCTGGATACCGATATCGGAGGCCTGCCCCTGAAAACCGCCAAGAGGTTGATGAATAAGAATTCTCGAATGAGGCAACGCATACCTCCTCCCCTTCTCACCGGCAGCGAGGATTATTGCGCCCATACTTGCCGCCTGTCCCATGCAGACTGTACAGACAGGTGGTTTAATATAACGCATGGTATCATAAATAGCCAATCCACTACTAACAATACCACCCGGTGTATTGAGGTAGAAAAAGATTTCTTTATCAGGATCTTCAGATTCCAGATATAGTAGCTGAGCTATAATGAGATTGGAAATCTCATCGTCGATTGCTGTCCCAAGGAATATGATTCTATCCTTCAAAAGCCTTGAATAAATATCAAAAGCCCTTTCACCCCTTCCATCCTGTTCAATTACCATGGGAATGAGAGCCATTTATTCTTCTCCCTTTTTTTCTTCACTTTTCTTTTTCACAACTTTTATATCGGCTTTTTCCTCAAGAAAATTCAGTGTTTTTTGCTCGAGGATTTCATCTTTAAGCCGGTCAATAAGATTATTTTTTTCGTAATTCGCCCTTAAGGATTCATAGTCCTGAGCATAATTATGGGCAAGTTCCTTTAATCTTTCCTCAACCTCTTTTTCATCAACAGTAATTGATTCTTTTTCGGAAATTTTATCAAGGAGAAGGGATGTCTTTACCATCCTGGTTGCATCACCTTCAAATCTGTCATGTAAGTTTACACTGATTTCTGTGGCCTTTTCCGGGGGCATTCCGTTGCGGATCATCCGTTGCTGAGCATCCATAATCATATAATAGATTTGCCTGTTTACGAAGGTGGAGGGAACCTTAAATTCATTATTATCCAGTAACTTGATAATTATATTATTTCTTAAATCAGATTTGATCCTTGATTCATTTTCTTCTATAAGTGATTTTCTGATATCCTTTTTCAGATCCTCCAATGTTTCATATGTTTCGAAATTTTTTATAAAGTTTTCATCCAGATCAGGAATTTTCTTTTCCCGGATATCTTTTACAGTCACTGAAAAAAGGCTCTTTTTCCCGGCAAAATCTTTGTTCTGGTATTCATCGGGGAAAGTCACCTGAACCTCCCGGAACTCACCTTTTTGGGCTCCGATTAACTGTTCCTCAAAACCGGGAGCGAACTTCCTGGAACCAATTTCAAGCAGATAATTTTCCGAAGATAATTCCTTGCGAACCTCATCATCTACTTTTCCTTCAAAATCTATAGATACAAAATCACCCTCAGCAACTTCTCTATCTTCTTCAATACTCTCAATTGTACTGTACATTTGTCGAAGTTGCTCAAGCCTTGTCTCTACATCGCTGTCCGTAATCTCAAGCTCCTCTTTTTCTGCTTCTATGCCTATATAATCCTTAGGTTCGAAGACCGGCTGAACTTCAACAGTCGCTGAGTAGGCAAAATCCTTATCCGTTTCAATTCCCTTCTGGTCAATAACCGGCTGGCTGACGGCCATAATTTCATTCGTTTCCAGGGCTTTTGAATAAGACTTACTTACCAGATTCGATATTGCTTCCTCTTCTGCCTGATCCTTATAATACATCTCCAAAATTTTTCTCGGCGTTTTACCGGGTCTAAACCCTTTAACCTTGGCCTTTTTGCCGACCATATTGTACGCCTCGTCCAGTTCTCTCTTTACCTCAGACCAGGGAATTTCAAGCGATAGTTTCTTCTTTACAGAATTTATTTCTTCAATTTTCACCTCAGCAGCTACTTCACCCACAATTTAGCTCCTTTTTCGTAATTTCCAATCCTGACTGTAAATATTTCGTGGTGCGAGAGAGGGGAGTCGAACCCCTATCCGCAATATGCGGGCTGGATCCTAAGTCCAGTGCGTCTTCCAGTTCCGCCACTCTCGCAACATCACATGTTATATTATTAACTACATTGACAATTGTCAACTGCGAATAACGAGATATGAATCCCCGGCAAAACCAAAAAAACCGCAGTAAAAGCGGTTTTCTATTAATGGTCGGGGCGAGAGGATTTGAACCTCCGACCCTCTGAACCCCATTCAGATACGCTTCCAGACTGCGCCACGCCCCGACTTTTCTTCGATATAATTTGAATTTAAGTTCGCCCGATCTAACACATATAACGTTTATGTGTCAAGAATTATAAGCTTAACGGTTTTCCACCTGTGATACACAAATATCAGTACTTATTAAGAGAACATCACATCCGCTTCATTGCCGCATAATAACAGATTTCACCAAACCTATCAATAAAAAGGTGCTTCCTCAAAAGCTTTCTTTGTGAGCAGAATATCCTTATACGCCACCTATATAGAAGTATTTTTTTACTTCCCCGAACTTTTTCACCCCTAAGGAATTAATCATGTTCAAATTATCTATAGTTGTAAATTTGCCGGTTTTTTCTCTGTGTTCAATTATCGCTTGAGCCGTCCTCTTCCCTATCCCTGGGATAAGCTCCAGATCCTCGACAGTTGCTTTATTAATGTCCATTGGCATATCAAGGACAAATCTTGTAGCTCCATCTATTTCCCCCAATTCTATATATGGACGGGATCTGTCTTTTGAATTTATAATAACCTTTCTGCCATTTTCTATGTTAACAGCAAGATCTTTTTCATTAAAATCTCTTAAACCTTCAACTCCTGCAATGGTCAAAAGATCATGAACTGTTACCTCTTGAGGTAAAAAATATATTCCGTTGTTTGTACTGCTTCCCTCAAGTTTTACAACAAGGGAATTCCGGCTGTTACCTGAATAGAGAATGGAGGGAGCTTCATTATACCAGCAATGAAAACCGGCCTTAACGATATACAGAAACACTGCTATTAGAAGGACGATTACCGCTCCTCTAATCTGGCCCGTGCTCATTTGTTTTCACTATCCAGATGGAAAGCATCATGAAGGACCCTGACTGCAAGTTCTGTATATTTACTTTCTACTACACACGATATCTTTATCTCGGACGTGCTGATCATAAGAATATTTATTCCTTCACTTGCAAGAGCTGCAAACATCCTGGAAGCAACTCCGGCATGACTCTTCATGCCTACACCAACCATGGACACCTTCGAAATATTTTCATCGTATTCTATTCTGTTGGCTCCGATTTCCTTTGCAACCTTCTTCAATATAGCTTGAACTTCCTTCATATCTTTTTTAGGAACGGTAAATGTTAAATCGGTAAAACCCTCGACGCTTGCATTTTGAATGATCATATCGACAACAATATTCTGGTCCGAAATTGGTGTAAATAAACGAGCAGCAATTCCCGGCTTATCCGGAACGTTAACAATCGTTATCTTTGCCTGATCTCTATCATATGTTACACCGGAAACAACCTCTTTTTCCATTTCTTTATCCTCCTTCGTTACCAAGGTTCCCCGTTCATTATTAAATGACGATCTGACATATACAGGTACCCCATATCTCTTTGCTATTTCCACGGAACGTTGCTGAAGAACCTTTGCCCCGGAACTGGCTAACTCTAACATTTCCTCGTAGGTTATCTTTGCTAACTTCCTTGCCCTGGCATAAATGTTTGGATCTGTTGTATAAACACCATCCACATCGGTAAATATCTCACAATAGTCCGCGTTAAGGGCGGCAGCAACGGCAACTGCGCTCGTATCTGATCCTCCCCTTCCCAGTGTGGTAATGTTATTATCCTGATCAACACCCTGGAAACCGGCCAATACGACAATATTACCCTTTTTTAGTTCACTGTTGATTCTTTCTGTATCTACATTAAGAATTCTTGCCCTGGTGTGATCTTTATCTGTCAATATCTTGACCTGATGACCCAGGAATGACTTAGCCTTGCAGCCCATTTTATTAAGAATTATTGCGAGAAGGGAAATGGTAACCTGCTCACCCGTGGAGACAAGTGCATCGTATTCTCTTTCAGCGGGGTGGTCGGAAGCGCTATAGGCCAACTGAGCAAGTCTGTCTGTTTCGCCCTCCATAGCAGAAAGAACAACGACAATACTATTTCCTTCTTCCTTAGCTTTGATAATTCTTTTGGCTACATTCTGCATTTTTTCAATATCAGAAACGGAAGTGCCACCATACTTTTGAACGATTAAAGCCATCTACTGGAACCCTCCTTTTTCCAACTCTCTAAATATTATTGACGTTCTACTTATATTTCCGGAAATTTTGATCTCACGTCTTTCTTCATCTACATGTTTTAAATAAACAAATAAACAATCGGGGGGAAGGATATCTTTAATTTTCTCGGCCCACTCAATAACGATGACTCCATCACCGTAAAAATATTCTTCATAACCCAGATCATCTAAATCCTGAGATCCCGATAATCTGTAGATATCTAAATGATACAGGGTAATTCTTCCAGGATATTCATTGATCAGGGTAAATGTCGGGCTTGTTATGTAATAGTTTTCAGGTACGCCGATTCCCCTGGCAATACCCTGGGTAATGCATGTTTTGCCTGAACCCAACTCACCTGTAAGGGCGACTATACTTCCCTTCCGGAGGGTTTCCCCTATAATCTTTCCAATTTTTAATGTATCCTCTGTCCCTGTTGAGATCAAGGTCAAAGTTGATTTATCTTCATCTATCATCGAATCTACATTATCCACTATCAGGCATCAAGTATCAAACATCCAGCATCCAGCATCAAGTATCCGGCCCCTCAAGAACGACAACAGCGGTGGCATAATTATCCGTATGGGAAATACTTATATACATATCAGTTACACCCATACCGTTAATCTTGTTCTTTAACTTTTTGTGAAGTTTTAATTCAGGCTTCCCGTCACGATTGTTGAAAACCTCCACATCCCTTAATGTCAAGCCGCTCCAGATTCCCGAACCCAGGCACTTCAGAAAAGCTTCCTTTGCAGCAAATCTTGCAGCGTAATGTATTGAAGGGGAAGCCTTTCTTTCGCAATAAATTATTTCATCCCCGGAGAATATTCTTTTCGTAAACTTCTCATCCCATTTTTTAAGGATCCTATCAATTCTGGCCACTTCAACAAGGTCTATTCCAATGCCGAAAATCATCTTATCCCCTTGCAATGGCATCAGCCATACTTGATACCCTTCTCATAAACTTAACATCGTGGACCCTGAGAATATGAGCCCCATTCATGATTGCTGCCGCTACGGTCGCTGCGGTACCTTCAATACGATCAGAAGGGTCTCCTCCCGTAATCTCCCCTATGAATCTTTTGCGAGATGCTCCGACGAGAATCGGCCTTCCGAGTGTCTTGAATTCCTGCAGATGTTTTAGCAATTTTATATTGTCATTTGTCGTTTTTCCGAAACCTATACCAGGATCAACGATAATATTATCCACATCTATTCCTGATGATTGCGCCTTTTCTATCCTCTCTCGCAAAAATTGAATAATATCACCCATCAATGATCCATATGAAAGATCTCCCTTCTGCATTGTTCTCGGTATGCCCCTCATATGCATCAGGACAACAGGTGCTCCATAACGGGCCACGATCCCAGACATTCTTTCATCAAATCGCATCGCGCTTATATCATTGACTATTTCCGCGCCCTCTTCCAGAGCTATGCGAGCAACTTCAGATTTACTTGTATCTATTGATATTGGAATATGGCAGCGTTTCTTTAATCCCTTTATCAGGGGAATAACCCTTTTCAATTCTTCCTCTGTCGGTACGGAATCTGAACCGGGTCTCGATGACTCACCCCCAATATCCAGGATATCGGCCCCTTCTTCCTCCATTTTATCACCATATTCAACGGCGTTTTCGACACAACTGAACATGCCTCCATCTGAGAAAGAATCCGGTGTGACATTTATTATTCCCATGATTAGCGTTCGATTTCCGAGTTCTATTTTTCTGTTTGGAGTTTTCAGGATAAAACTGTTTCTGGTAATATTGGCAAGTAACTTTTTAATATCTTCAGATATTCTCTTCAAACCAAATGGCTGAATGGAAATTTTATCGGCAAACTTTTTCAGTTGCTTGTGAGTACCGATAATAATCGCGTCTGTTTGATCTATACTGCAATCTACAGTACCTCTTGCTACGGCAACATCACCACCAATAGAAAGCATCTCTTGCTTTATGATATTCGCTACTTTAGACCTGATTCCCTCAAGCAATACATTAACATTATTCATCTTGGGAGCCATGGCATCTATGCCATAGGGATCGACTCCAACTTTTTTTAATTCCTCTACTGCCTCAGGCTGGGAGGTAATATGCAAGCATCTCATTTTCATTAATCAACGAAGTATAGACAACCATTAACATTCCGCGAACGCTCACTATCTTCCAAAGCGAATAATGGGCCTCTTACAACACATTTGCAAATTTTAAGTTACTTGAAAGTCAAAAATCGAGTCACTCCCGCGAAAGCGGGAGTCCGTAAGTGTTTGAAAAAACTGGATTCCCGCTTTCGCGAGAATGACAAAATAGTAGAAATTCGACTTTGGGGGACGTTATGCAAAGGTCTCAATTTACACTTACCGCGACTTCCTCTTTATCAATTCCCATAATCGCGTTTATTTCATCGGCATTTAACACTTCTTTTATCAGAAGCTCCTGGGCAAGTTTATTAAGGACATCTATATTATCAGACAAAAGATTCTTCGCTTTTTCATAACCTTCTCGAACAATCTTGGATACTTCCCTGTCAATTTTTTCTGCAGTCTCTTCACTGTAATCCTTATGGGTGGCAAATTCCCTCCCTAAAAATATCTGTTCCTCTTTTTTCCCGTACGCAAGCGGTCCCATCTCATCACTCATGCCCCACTCACATACCATCTTTCTGGCAAGTTCTGTGGCACGCTCGATATCATTACCTGCTCCCGTTGAAAAGTCTTTCATAACCAACTCTTCAGCCGCCCTTCCCCCGAGGAGAATAACGATATTGTTCAGGAGAAACTGTCTTAGATAGGTGTGTTTTTCATCAACGGGCAGCTGTTGGGTCAGGCCAAGAGCACGGCCTCTCGGGATAATGGTAACCTTGTGTATCGGATCAGATCCGGGTATCAATTTGGCAATCAGGGCATGGCCTGCTTCATGATAGGCCGTATTTCTCTTCTCCTCATCGCTGATGACCATGCTCTTTCTTTCCACACCCATCAACACCTTATCTTTGGCATATTCAAAATCATCCATAAAAACATTTGTTTTATTTAATCCTGCCGCACGAAGAGCCGCCTCATTAACCAGATTTTCTATATCTGCACCTGAAAAGCCAGGCGTTCCCCTGGCAAGCACCGCCAGATCAACATTGGCATCTAAAGGTACTTTTTTGACATGCACATGAAAGATCTTTTCTCTTCCCTTAATATCAGGGAGAGGAACCACTACCTGTCTGTCAAATCTGCCAGGTCTCAACAAAGCCGGATCAAGTACATCAGGACGGTTAGTCGCGGACATGAGGATAACCCCTTCATTGGACTCGAATCCGTCCATTTCGACGAGAAGCTGATTCAATGTCTGCTCTCTCTCGTCATGTCCACCGCCTAATCCTGCCCCTCTGTGTCTTCCAACGGCGTCTAATTCATCGATAAATATAATGCAGGGCGCATGCTTCTTCCCCTGATTAAAGAGGTCTCTTACGCGGGATGCACCCACTCCTACAAACATTTCGACAAAATCGGAACCGCTTATACTCAAAAAGGGAACTCCCGCCTCACCGGCAATAGCCCTGGCAAGGAGTGTTTTTCCTGTCCCCGGCTGACCCACAAGAAGAACACCCTTCGGAATTCTCGCCCCTAATCTGGTAAATTTCTTAGGATCTTTCAAAAAATCAACGACTTCCTCAAGTTCTGCCTTCGCCTCATCTACACCTGCAACATCGTCAAAGGTTACATTTCCCGACTTTTCGGTCATGAGACGCGCCTTGCTCTTTCCAAACGACATGGCCTTTCCGCCACCTGACTGCATTTGCCTCATGAAAAAAATCCAAACTCCGACAAGCAGAATAATCGGAAGCCATGATATCAGAATGGTCATATACCAGGCGGATCCTTCATCAGGCTTGGCAGCAATCCTTACCCCTTTTTCCTTCAAGGTAGAAACAAGGCCGGAATCCTTGGGTGCATACGTCTTAAAAGATCTTCCATCAATCAACCGGCCTTTAACATTCTCACCCTGTATTGTAACTTCCTCGACCTGACCCTTATCGATATAAACTAAAAGATCGCTGAATATAATCTCCTGCTGTCCCCTTTGAGGCTGATTAAACATATGAAAGAGGAGAATAATTACTAAAGTTATAGCAAGCCAGAGGGCTATATTTTTATGAATTGGGTTCACTTTCCATACTCCTTTAAAAACAGCTATTTAGGGTAGCTATTAGTTTTTCTTATTAGTTTTTTTGGCCCATATCTGAGAGTCCCATATAACAATCATTATATATAATCAAATAATTTCTGCTCTCAGTACCTTCTCTGTTCTATTGGTAACTTTCGCTCTATCGCTTAACCTCACTCCCGGTATCCATAACACCGATTCCTGATCAACCAGAAGAGGTATTTTCCCCCTTTCGTTTCTGGGGACTTTTTCATCAATAAAAAGTGATTTTACTTTTTTCGTACCTTTCAGACCAAAAGGCTGAATCCTGTCACCGGGCCTTATATTTCTTATGACAAGAGGGAAAGATATAACGCTGTAATCTATAAATACTGTACTCCCCGAGCTGTAATCAAATGGGCCGGTATCCATTAGATCAAAAGCTATTTTCATTCCTTTTTCTTCGATGTTCACGCTACCAGGAATCTCTATATGATGATAATAATAATCATTCACTTTCCGTTTGTCACCCTTACGGCCTTTATTCTTGTCATTTTTCATGGTTAAAGGCGAAGACACCTTCGTGTCAAATCTTTCATCCTTTAAAATTACAAGATTATCATATTCCCGCCTTATAGCAACACCAGCGGGAAGATCCAACAGTCCATTTGGCCGGCCACCTTCTATCAGATCGATGACAGATTTCACATGGATGTAACCGATTCCCTTTTTTGAAGATGAAATGTCATCAAGAATTGTCTTTATAACCCTGAACTGCAAAGCCGGATGCAACGATTTTAAATTCGGGATATCAATTTTTACCCCTTCCTCGCAAGAATTGATATTCCAATCTGACAGAGTCTTGTCAACGCATTTTTCGATAAAATCATTTTCCAGTCTGAGAATATTCGACATACGGCCAACATTTTCTACCAGTCTCGGGTTATAGAGCTCCTTCAACTCAGGAATTAATTCATTTCTGATTCTATTCCTCAGATACCTGTTATCCATGTTGGAACTATCGGTAATATATTCAGCCCCTTCCCCCCTCAGAAAAAAAAGTATTTCTTCTCTTGATACCTCTAACAGGGGTCTTACATAAATTCCATCCCTGACAGGCAATATCCCCCTAAGTCCTTCCAGCCCGCTCCCCCGCAGAAATTTCATAACGACTGTTTCCGCCTGGTCATTCAGGTTATGTCCGAGAGCGATTTTGTTCAGGTTATAATTTTTCGCCACTTCTTCAAAGAATTTATAACGTTCCTTCCTGCAGACATCCTCCAAAGATCCTTTTTCCCTTTCTCTGATAGAAGGAATAGAGATTTTTCTGGATTCAACAGGAATTTTCATCGACTCACCGAGTCTTCGTACAAACTCATCCTCTCTGTCCGACTCTTCACCTCTCAAACCGTGGTTTAAGTATACAATAATAAGGGTCAGGTTTAAATCTTCGGCAATCCTGGCCATAACATGTAAAAGAGCTACCGAATCGGGACCGCCTGAGGTGGCCACCCCTACCCTGTCCCCCGGATCAAACATCCTGAATCTTTCAATAGTCTTTTTTACACTGTGTAACATAACAAATCCTAATGCGGCAAGGGCTGAGGACTGAGAGCTAAAGGCCGGGATTAGAGGATTATTCTCCTAATCTCTAACCCTTCAGCCTTTAACCTTGTACCTTTAACCTTGTACCTCTCACATCACAACTCAAATAAACAACTTTTTCAATTCCATTATATTTTCACAGAAATAATCAGGCTTTAATTGAAGAAGTTCATCCCTGTTGCCCAGGCCATTCAGTAATGCGCAACTTAAAACCCCTGCATTTTTAGCAAGGATGATATCATTATTTCCGTCTCCTATAACAACTGTGCGGCTGTCCTCCACTCTATACTTTTCAATCAGGGGGTGAATTATCCGGGCATCGGGTTTCTTATATGAACTGCTATCCATACCGAGGATGTCATCAAAAAATTCTTTAATATTCAATTCAGCTGCAATTTTCAAAGTATAACTATAAAGTTTATTTGTAACGATAGCTTTCCTCTTGCTTCTGAAGTGATTGAGAACTTCCAGCACACCCGGATAAAGTTTTGTCGTATCCATCATGTGTTCGCCGTAATAGGACATGAAAATATTCAGCGCTTCATCAAACCTATCAGGAAATGCGTCGCCAAGTGATCTTTCAATAAGCTTTCTTACGCCGTCTCCGACAAACCCTATGATTCTTTCTTTCGGTAAAGCAGAATTCCCAAGCGTCTCCAGCATATGATTCACTGCTGCGGCAAGATCATCCCCGGAACTTACAAGGGTACCGTCAAAATCAAAAACCATGAGATCAATCTTCGTCATCTTATTTCCCCGTTCCTTCAGCCGTTATTCACTTTAAATATAAAAGTAATACACTATTTACAAGAAATAAAATTGAAGCTTCCCTTCCTTTTATTTATATTGACAACTCATTTTATCGTATGATACGGGTAAGAAACCGCTTGGATCCACACTGAATGGACTGAGACGGAACGGTTAGTTGTTTTTCAAAGATATGAAGACGTGTATCTAAAGATAAAGACCCTTCCGACATCAGTCAGAAGGGTCTTTCTGGTTTTATCTAACAAAAATGAGATGGTATGCGCAATGAAAAACAAGAAAGATACGATCGCTATCCTTGGTAGCGGGAAGGTAGGTACGGCAGTCGGGTTTCTCCTTCTATCATCCGGCTATGAGATTGTCGCCATAGCAAGCCGTTCCGACGAGTCGATAAAGAGGGGTGTTGAATACACTCGAGCTAAACCATTTCGCAGTCTTTCTCAAGCCGCAGCCATGGCTGAGTGTATCATTATTTCCACCAGCGACGATGCTATCGCATCGGTTTGCAAAAAAATAACAGAAGACGGCGCTGTCACCCCCGGCAAGAAAGTCATCCATATGAGCGGCGCGGGAGGGCTCGATCTGCTTGAATCCGCCCGGAAATCGGGAGCACATGTAGCGAGCATACACCCCATTCAGTCCTTTGCCGATGTGACAGGCGCTATTGAAAATATACCGGGTACCACTTTCGGCATCACGGCCCAGGAAGAGATAAAAAACTGGTCCGTTCAAATCGTCAAAGATCTTGGCGGCGTTCCCTTTTTTGTTTCAGAGAAGGATAAACCCCTGTATCACGCTGCCGCCTGCATGGCTTCAAACTATCTCGTTACCCTGATGAACATGGTCGTAGAAGTTTATAAGGCTTTAGGCTTGAAGCACGATGAAGCGATGAAAGCCTTCTGGCCACTTGTCAGGGGAACAATAAAAAATATAGAAAACCGGGGAACGGTTCAATCACTAACCGGCCCTATTTCCAGAGGTGATATAGGAACTGTCGAAAAACATCTTCAGGCATTTCAAACCAAACTCCCTGAATTTTTAAATCTGTACCGTGAACTGGGTATTTTCACTGTAGACATAGGTCACAGAAAAAAGACATTGTCCGATGAAAGGGCAAAAGAAATAAAATTATTGCTATCAGGAGGATTAAAAGATGAGTAAAGCAGGTAAGATGAACAAGGTAACTACGTCGGTAATCCGTACGATGAAAGAGAAAGGTGAAAAAGTAACCATGTTGACTGCGTACGATTATTCGACTGCCGCCGTTATGGATGAGGCGGGCGTTGATATGATCTTAATCGGAGACTCCCTTGGCATGGTTGTCCTCGGTTATGACAGCACACTGCCCGTAACAATGGAAGATATGCTTCATCACACGAAAGCCGTTTCCCGTGCCGTAGAACGTGCCATGGTGATAGGGGATATGCCCTTTATGTCATATCAGGCCTCCGTTGAAGAAGCCGTGCGCAATGCAGGACGCTTTATGAAAGAAGCCGGCGCGCATGGTGTAAAACTGGAGGGAGGCAGAGAAGTAGCCGAAGTCACGAGAAGAATAGCATCGGCAGGAATTCCCGTTATGGGTCATCTTGGCCTTACCCCCCAGTCAGTTCATCAACTTGGAGGATATAAGGTTCAGGGAAAAGATGACGAAGCAGCCAGGAGAATAAAAGAAGACGCCAAAATCCTCGAAGAGGCAGGGGCATTTTCCCTTGTTTTAGAATGTGTGCCAGCAGCACTTGCAGCTGAGATTACCAATTCCCTTAAAATATCCACCATCGGAATAGGCGGAGGCGTTGATTGTGATGGACAGGTACTGGTGGTGAACGATATGCTTGGAATGTTTGAAAAATTTACGCCCAAATTCGTCAAAAAATATGCCAACCTGAACGCCAACATGAAAGAGGCCATTGAGCAGTATCTTGACGAAGTTAAAAAGGGCACTTTCCCCGGCAAGGAACACTCATTCTAAACGTTATTCTGGAATCGTTTGGCATATTACGCATCGGTGTCATAAAAAAGAATTTTTACCCCGTTAAATTTGAAGATTATTTAACTGGGGTCTGCTTAAATTTGCCAGAGATCGACGCCAATGGTTGCAATGGCTGTTTTCCCCTCGTTCCCACGCTCCTGCGTGGGAATGCATATCCTGTGCATCTTACTTTACTCATGAGTAAAATCGTGTTATGGTGATTTTATCATGAAGAAAATATATGAGCGGTACATAAAAAAACCCGTTGAGGAAGACCTGAAGTCAACCATGGTTTTTATAGGCGGACCAAGGCAGACAGGAAAAACCACATTTGCATTGAACTTTCTGCCTGAACCCAGTGAAAAACACCCCGCTTACCTGAACTGGGATGATCCTGGTGCAAGATCGTCATTGCTTAAGGGAGAACTGCCTGCAAACCAGAAATGCATTATATTAGACGAAATACATAAATTCGCAAGATGGCGGAATCTGGTTAAAGGATTTTACGACACAAACAGGTCTGAAATATCATTTATTATTACAGGATCGGCAAGACTCGATTATTACAGCAAGGGCGGAGATTCCTTGCATGGCAGATACCATTATTACCGGCTTCATCCTTTTTCCCCGCGAGAACTCAACCCTGCCCCCACAAAAGATGATATTCAGACATTGTTAAAATTCGGAGGATTTCCCGAACCATGCCTGAGAGGCGAAGAAAAATTCTGGAGGAGATGGCAAAGGGAGAGACTTCAGCGGGTAATATATGAAGATATCAGAGATCTTGAGAACATTAAAGAGATAAGTCTGCTTGAACTGCTTGCAGATGAACTTCCAGAAAGAATCGCATCTCCTCTTTCAGTGAAGAATCTGAAAGAGCTTCTTGATGTTGCCCATGAAACGGTGGAACGGTGGCTTAAGATATTTGAAAGGATGTATTACTGTTTTCGCATTTCTCCATACGGCCCCCCAAAAACAAGAGCGGTTAAAAAGGAAAGAAAACTCTATTTATGGGACTGGTCCATTGTTCCTGATCATGGCGCGAGATTTGAAAATTTCATTGCAGCACAACTTTTAAAATATTGTCATTTTATTGAAGATACAGAAGGTTTTCGCATGGAGCTTCGTTTTCTGCGGGATACGGACAAGCGGGAAATAGATTTTGTTGTGCTGAAGGAAGGGTCTCCGCTCTTTGCGGTGGAATGCAAGGCAGGAGATAAAAATATAGACCCCTCCATCTACTATTTCATGGAAAGAACGCCGATCCCGAAATTTTATCAGGTGCATGGAGGCGATCAGGATTATGAAAAAAATAACGTAAGAGTCATTCCTGTTCACAGATTCTGTCAGGAGCTTGGTTTGCCGTAAAGCGTGGCAGAGACTGGAGAAACGTTTGGGTTTGGGCAACAGGCCGTGTAGGCCTGACCCCTGCAACCTCCTTTTATTGCTTGACAGCAATCTTACATAAGAGTAGAAATTGAAACTTCGCGTGAATCGACAAGCAATCAATTTTATGGATAAAAAGTGAGAATATTGTGGTTAAATCACTGACTGAATTAAAATCAGATGAAAGCGGTACGGTGCTTAAAATAGAGGGGGGCCCGGGTCTTCTGAATCGCCTCGGAGCGCTCGGAATCATTCCTGGTAAAAAAATAACGAAAATCAGCTCCGTATCTATGCGAGGTCCTGTAACCGTTCTGGTTAACAGAACCCAGCTTGCTCTCGGATTCGGTATGGCCGGCAAGATTATTGTTAACGTAAATCGGGACGTAAAATGAAAATTTTACTCATGGGTAATCCGAATGTCGGCAAGAGCGTCCTTTTCTCCCGCCTCACCGGTATTCGCGTCCTCTCATCAAACTACCCCGGCACAACGGTCGGTTATACCCGGGGATTCATGAAAGTAAATAACGAACCCGCGGAAGTTATTGACGTTCCCGGCACCTATACGCTCGAACCTACCTGTGAAGCAGAAGAAATCGCCCTGAAAATGCTCAAAACGGGAGATGTTGTCATTAGTGTAATCGATGCAACCAACCTGGAGAGAAACCTTTACTTAACCTTACAGTTACTGGAAAAAGACGTACCGGTAATCGTTGCCCTTAATTTGTGGGATGATACCAAACATCGTGGAATCAACATTGATCTGGATAAGCTGGAAAGCCTTTTAGGAGTTCCCGTTGTTCCAACTTCAGCCTTGACCGGCTGGGGAATAAAAGACCTTGTAAAAAGCATTCCAAAAGCTTCAGCCCCCCATACTCCCGCCCGGAGTCTCAATGAACGCTGGACACTCATCGGTAACATAACAGGCCAGGTCCAGCAGATTACTCATCGTCACCATAGATGGTATGAACGTCTGGAAGACGCCAGTGTAAAGCCCAGATTCGGTTATATAATAGCCGCACTGGTTCTCACCGCTTCCTTTTTCATAATTCGTTTTATAGGCGAAGGCCTGATTGGCTACCTCTTTGACCCCCTGTTTGACAATCTGTGGACACCGGTATTAATGAAATTGAGCAATTTTATGGGCGGAGGAGGTTTTCTGCATGATGTCATTGTCGGCAAGCTGATTTCCGGAGAGATACATTTCGTTGAATCTTTCGGTCTGTTAAGCAGTGGAATCTATGTTCCTTTCGCTATGGTACTCCCCTACATTGTTGCGTTCTATTTTGTCCTGGGTCTCCTCGAAGATATAGGATATCTGCCAAGATTGGCCGTTTTGCTTGACACCACCATGCACCGCCTCGGATTACATGGATATGCTATTGTCCCTACCCTCCTCGGACTCGGCTGCAATGTACCCGCTGTACTGGCAACTCGCGTACTTGAAAGCAGAAGAGAAAGATTCATAGCGGCTACTCTTGTATGTATTGCCATACCATGCGTATCAGGACAGGCAATGATCTTCGGACTGGTTGGAAAATATGGCGGAGGATACGTAGTCATTGTTTACGCAACGTTACTCTTAGTGTGGATCATTCTTGGAACGATTCTAAACCGCCTCTTGAAAGGATTGAGTCCTGAACTTTTAATCGAAATTCCTCCCTACCGCTTCCCACCGTGGCAAATGATATTTCAGAAACTGGGGATGAGGATACGCGGTTTTCTTGTTGAAGCCGTTCCGATCATCCTGGCTGCAGTACTGTTTATTAATGTCCTTTTTATAATGGGTGTATTCGATTATATAGCCAATTTCGCGGCACCCGTTATAACAGGAATTCTGGGACTGCCGAAGGAATCGGTAACAGCCATCGTTATCGGATTTTTGCGTAAGGATGCGGCCCTCGGAATGCTGGCGTTATCCCCCATGACTGCCAAGCAGATGGTTATCGGCAGTGTTGTTTTAACGATGTTTTTCCCCTGTATCGCCACATTTATTGTTCTTCTAAGGGAATTAGGATTAAAAGACTTTCTCAAATCAGTGGCCATAATGATTTCTTCGGCCTTGATAGCAGGGGGAATTCTGAACGTTATCCTATAAGGGCCTGTTGTTTAAATTTCTCATTCCGCTCTCAACAAAAAGAAGCATGTTACATCCGGTTTTATAATATTTCATCCAGAAAACCCAATCAAAAACCTTGACAAAATTCAAAGTTAAGCATAGGGTCCCTTAACTTTGAGGGACAATTCTACGTTTAAATACAGGTGTTTTGAAATCATGGCCAGAAAAAAGGGCACGATAACGATTGAAAGGGAATCATGCAAAGGCTGTTATCTGTGCATTTCGGTTTGCCCGGACCAGCTAATTGCAATCTCCGGAGAATTGAATCAAAGGGGATATTATCCTGCTGAATTTACAGAGGCAGACAACAAAAAAGAAGACAGCAAATGTACAGGCTGTGCAACGTGTGCACTTGTTTGTCCTGATGTCGCAATTGAGGTTTATCGTGAGTAAAAAGGTATTAATGGGAGGAAGTCATGTGATCGGCGAAGCAGCTGCACGAGCCGGTTGCAGGTTTTACGCGGGCTACCCGATCACCCCGCAGAACGAGTTGACAGAATATATGGCCGAAGCTATGGACAGGCTTGCGGATGGAACCTTTATCCAGGCTGAAAGTGAAATAGCCGCAATCAACATGGTAATCGGTGCGTCTATGGCAGGAGCGCGGGCCATGACCAGTTCATCCAGCCCGGGCATGAGCCTGAAACAGGAGGGGATTTCTTTTCTGGCAGCCCAGGAGCTTCCTGCAGTAATTGTGAATACCATGCGTGGCGGACCCGGCCTGGGAAATATCGCGCCTTCCCAGGGTGATTACTTCCAGTCAACAAGGGGTGGCGGCCATGGTGATTACCGGACCATTGTTCTGGCTCCGGCCTCCGGCCAGGAACTGGCTGATCTGACCCGGACAGCCTTTGAATACGCCGACAAATATCGAATTCCCGTCCTCATACTGGGTGACGGCATGATGGGACAGATGATGGAACCCGTTGTACTTCCGGACCCCGTTGACGTTAGCAAACTGCCATCCAAATCCTGGATTCTGGACGGCGCCAGGGAAAGACCGAGTCGTATTATACTGTCTCTCCTTCTTAACCCGTCAAAGCAGGAAGAACTCAACTGGAAGCTGATGAGGAAATACGAAACCATTTCCAGGGAAATCATCAAAGCAGAAAACTATCAGACCTCCGACGCTCATCTGGTTGTCGTTGCCTACGGTACAGCGGCAAGGATTGCCAAAGGCGCTATTAAGAGGGTTCGAGAAATGGGACTTAAGGTTGGTCTTTTCAGACCTGTTACGCTGTGGCCTTTTCCGGAACACGCCCTGAAGGAATTAAGCAGACACGTTAAGGATTTTCTTGTTTTCGAGATGAACATGGGGCAGATGGTCGAAGATGTTAAACTGGCCATCGAAGGCAGGAGCGATGTGCATTTTTACGGCCGTCCCGGCGGCAGTATCTCGACGCCTGACGAAATAGCCAAAGCAATTAACACCATTTATCACCGCAAGCATCTTGAAGAGGATTAAACAATGTTAAAAAAAGTTTTCAAGAGACCAAAGTATTTAAAAAAGGCGGTTTTTCACTACTGCCCGGGCTGTGGGCACAGCATTATTCATCGCCTGATAGCTGAGGTCCTTGAAGAACTTGATATAGGGGAAATAACCATTGGCGTTCCACCGGCCGGTTGTGCCGTTTTGGCTTACGATTATCTGGATGTCGATATGGGGGAGGCCCCCCATGGGCGAGGGGCGGCGGTAGCCACGGGCATAAAACGCACGCTTCCCGACAAAATTGTTTTCAGCTACCAGGGGGACGGAGACATAGCGGCCATTGGAACTGCCGAAACCATTCACGCCGCTAACAGGGGTGAAAATGTTACCGTCTTCTTCGTCAATAACGGTTGTTACGGTATGACAGGAGGGCAAATGGCCCCCACAACTCTCATAGGTCAGGATTCCACGACCACACCGGGTGGTCGGAATGTAACCAGGGATGCCGCTCCCATCGATTTGAGTGAAATGCTGGCAATTGCCAATGGCAGCGTTTATATTGAGCGCACCGCCGTTAATTCTCCAAAAAATATCAGGCGAACGAAAAGGGCTATCACCAAAGCCTTTAAAATTCAGATGGCAAACCGGGGGTTTTCGCTTGTTGAAATTCTCTCCCCCTGCCCCGTCAACTGGAAGATGTCGCCTGTAGACGCTGCAAAGCGGATAGACGATGTCATGACAAAGATTTTCCCCCTCAAAGTCATCAAGGATGAAATCGGGAAAATTGATTAATAAAAGGATTTATTGTGATGAAAAAAACAGTCTTTTCAGGATTTGGCGGACAGGGCGTTCTTATGATGGGTTACGTATTTGCAACGGCAGCCATGAATGATGGAAAGGAAATAACATATCTTCCCGCCTACGGCGCCGAGATGCGCGGAGGTACCGCCAACTGCACGGTAGCCGTATCAGACGAGGAAATATTCTCCCCCGTAGCCTCTTCACCCGATTATGCTGTTATTATGAACAATCCTTCAATGATAAAATACGAGGGTATGATAAAACCGGGCGGAACTATTTTTATCAATTCAAGTCTTGTAAGCAAGGAACCTTCAAGGGATGATATAGCTGTGGTCAAGGTGCCGGCCAACGACATGGCCAAAAAGTTAAAAAACGAACGTATCAGCAATATGATAATGTTAGGGGCATTTGTAGAAAAAACAAAAGTAACCTCCCTGGATTCAATCATGAACGCACTTGCCGAAAACATTAAGGGGAAAAAGGCAAGCCTCTTGAAGTTAAATCGAAAAGGCCTGGACAAAGGTGCTGAATATGTTTCAGAAGGAGCGCAATAATGAAAACGGTTAAACAAATCGATGTATGGTTAAAAAATAAACCCGGCTCGCTGTCTGTTGTCAGCGATTTACTGGGTGACAACAGGATAAATATTATCGCTTTCTACGTCACCACTCAGGGAGATGAGGGAAAGCTTCACTTTGTTGCCAATGACCCTGACAAGGCCATCAATGTCCTGAAAACGGCAGGATACAGAATAGCAGAAAAAGAAGTGATTGCATGCGAGGTACCCCACCATCCGGGCGGCATGAATACCATTCTGAGGCTGCTGAAAGGGATCGACATAAACGTGGATTATATATATCCCTGCGTTGGGACCGGCGACATTACCGTGTTGATTGTAGGAGTTGAACCGGTAAAGGAAGCCTTGAGCGTTCTTAATGACAATTGGATGCGCATACTCGGCAATGAGCTCTACCACATGTGATTACGACTCGTTACTCATTACTCGTTGCTCAGTCCTCATTGCTAATGGGGGTGTCCGTGTCGATTATTTCCGGTTCGTCCAGCGCTGCTTCAACAACGTTTCTCTGCTTTCTTAAATCTTCAATCTGCCTGAGGGAACGTTCGAGTTGATTCCGGCGGGTTGAAGTCAGCGTATTATATTCCTTCTGGGCATCCTCTATCCTTTTGCCCATCCTTTCCATTGAGTTGACAAACGCATCCCACTGTTTGTTAAACGCACCGAGGAGTGACATGATTTGAGCCGCCGTCTTTTCCAGATTGAAGTTATCTACGGCCTGCCTGATAACCGCCAGAATTGCATACAGCGTGGTGGGTGAACAGAGAATCACCTTATTCTTTAAGGCCTCATCCATAAGGGAACTGTCATTTTCATTGATGAAGGCATACACCTGTTCGTTCGGAATGAATACAATGACGTAATCAACCGTATTTTCTTCAGGGTTGATATAATCTCTTGTTGTTACCTCTTTAACTCTATTTTTGACATCTCTTAAAAACTGACTCTTATACTTTTCCTGATCCACCTCCCCCTCCTCTTCAAGATAACGCAGGTAATTATCGAGGGGGAATTTTACATCCATGTTTACTTTAAGGTCCTGCGGCAGAAGAAAGGTATAATCCGGACGTGTGCTTACCGTTTCCAGTGTTTTCTGTTTTATATAATTGATGCCTTCGACGAAACCGGCCAGTCTCAACACATCTTCAGCCATCCTTTCGCCCCACTGTCCGCGGACTTTTGTACTTGCCAGCGCCGCCTTCAACTGACCGGCAGTTTCCTGAAGTTTCCTGGTCTGTTCGGTAGTAAATTTTAACTGATTGGCCAGCTCACCGAATTTATGCTCCCTGTCTTTCTCAAGGTTGGTTACAAGATTTTGAACACCCTGCAAGTCTTCCCTCATCACCTCAAGAGTCTGATCAATCAGTTTTTTCTTCCCCTCCAGTTCTTTTTCACCTGTCCGGGTTTGCTTCGAAAGAGTCTCATTGGCAAGCTTCAGGAACTCCTCAGTATTCCTCGACAGGGCATCTAAGGAAAGGGCTCCGAAAGAGTCTTTGATCTTACCCATGAGAGCCTCCAGATCCTGAATTTTCTGAGATTCAGTTTCTGACACTAACTCCCGGGCAAGCGCCCTGGCGTCCTTTTGCTTCAATACATGAACAACTAATACAACGGCCGCCCCGAAAAGTGCACCAATAACAAAAATGAACAAATACTCCATATAAACAAATCTCCCGGATTTCCATCTTTATATTGGATTTCGCTTTGCTCAACCCAACCTGTAATCTTTTTCAGTTAAGTCCCAACCCGATAACCAGACCTATGGCAATACCCAAACCAATAAATATGGAACCCACCACAATTCCTACTGCTACGTTATTTTCCGCTAAATGCCTGGAAGTATCAAAAGGTGTAACCTTATCAAATATTTTGTATCCGATCATCATAAATAGCAGCGTAAACAATGCTCCAAATATGGCATAAGCAAAATTCAGTCAAAATCAGGGCCAAAGTATCTCTTTGAATACTTTGAAAAGTATCTATCATATTTCACTACTTTATTATAGCGTTCAAAGGCCTGGGCATGGAGAGGTATGAGAAGCAATATAATGATCAGAACTTTTTTTACCATAATCATTCCTGAGAACTTTTAGCCATTACGGGGCTTTACACGATATGCCAGGAAATAAAGCGTCTAAAAAAATCCGTCGTCTTGACAAAGATCCGTCCCCTGTAGATACCTTCCTGCTTTTCCCTCTTCTCAACCAAAAAGCCGAAATAGACACCGAAACGTTCCAGCACACGCAATTTAATGCAGTCGCAGACGATTTCGTAGGCAGGCTTGTAGGTCCTGTCAACCTCCTCCAACACCTGTGGATACGCGTCAATCAGGCAATCCGCAATGACGCTCCCATCAACATAATCCATTGCCTTCTTTTTAAGCAGATATAGAGAAAAAAGGAACGATCGTTGTATTATATAAAATTCCGAGTATCCATCCTGAAAACCCCAGTTAAACTCTGTCGTGAATACCTTCAATAGTTTAAGATAATGCTCGCCGCCAAATCCTTCGTCAACAATTGCCCTTCCGTTTTTCGTAAGGCTGAAAACACCCTTTCGCTTCTTAACCCAGCCGCACATGGTAAGAATATGACGAAGCGGCAGAATCTCTCCCATTTCTTCTTCGGACCTCATCCTCCTGAACCAGGGAAAACCCTTATTACCGTACATCTTTTCAGCCATTTCCTTGGAAAAGGCAAGGGACATATTCCCCTTCTTCGTCGCTTTCACGGGTTCCGATTCTGAAAGGGCATCTAAAAATATAAGGACACGCTCAACTGCCGGAATCATCTGAAACTCATTCGGAGGCAATTCCACATTGAAATTCAGGATATCGGAAGTTGCATCATATGGACGGCTAAGCATCCGGTGCATCTGCTCCGGGCTTATTCCGAAAAATTCCTGCGCCGGTTCGCGATTCTTGCCTTCCATGAAAGTCTGCAAAAACGCATTCGCCTCGTCGATGGAATCAAAATCCCGGCCTGCCAGCTCTTCTCTGATTTCATCGAATATATCCTGCGCCATACCCTGCTTGCTTGACGACTCATCCTTCCCAATACAGCAATATTTATACTTTTTCCCTGAACCGCATGGGCACAACTCATTTCTTCCTATCTTCGCCATAAACCACCCCAATCTGCTTAATAACAACAAAGCAGATTTTCACGTAAGTCGCCCCAATTGATTCGGTTATGCTCACTGACGGCTTTTTGTCAGTTGTCCTTATTTATAAGATTAACAATTATTTTTGTTATGACATCCTTTTCCTTCGGATCACTCATGGCAATCATCAATGTCAATGCAACTAAAGCGTTGTCTGCTATACGTTTTGTTCCGTCAGATTTATAGAGCAAACCATTCCGTTCCAGAAACCAGGTAAAGATAGCCGTGGCGATACGCTTGTTTCCATCTACAAATGAATGATTTTTTACAATGAAATAAAGAAGGTGTGCTGCTTTTTCTTCAATGCTGGGATAGAGATCTTTGCCGTCGAAAGTCTGGCAAATCGTATCCAGAGAGCTTCCAAACGACTTATCCTTTTCACGTCCAAACAGGTTGGAATCACTCAATCTTCCCCGCATTGTCTTAATAGCGTCTTTCGCTTCTTCATATGAAATTCGTTTCGCTGTACGGTCAGATACGCGGACTAATTCCAGCTTTCCATAGTCGTATCGATCAAGCGTATCCAGAGCATAGCTGAAATCACCAATAACCCTCAGGAGACCTTCAGCTTCAGACGTGGAGAGCAGTTTGCGATCAACTATATTATCGATAAGCCTGATCGATTGTTTAAGCGCTTCATATTTTTCAATCTGTGATCGTAATCTCTTTTCATTCAGCGCGTAACCCGTGACAAGATAATCTTTCAGTATTTTATTGGCCCAGATGCGGAATTGGGTTCCCCGTAATGAATTGACACGGTATCCGACGGAAATGATTGCATCCAGATTATAGTATTCGATATTACGGGTTATCTTCCTGTCACCTTCAATTTGAACTGTTGCAAATTTTGCAACAGTTGACCCCTTTGATAACTCCCCTGTTCTGAATACATTAGAAATATGCCGCGAAACAACCGACTTGTTTCTTTGAAACAATCCTGCCATTTGATTGAGATTTAACCAAACTGTTTCTTTAATTAATTTAACCTCCAAAGACGCCTGCCCGTCTTCTGTCTGATATATGACTATCTCACCTTTATTTATTTGTTTATTCATATGTCAGTATTACCTTTTCCATATTTGTACTTGGATTTGTAGAAAAATGTATTTTATGGTGAAGATATGCATTTATTCCACCTTATGTGTTTTAAAACGTTTTTTTCGTGAAAAACATACCCTACAGCCCAAACCCCAGTAGATCCATCACCCCAAGTTCTTCTCTGCATTGGGGGCAAAGATCATTGATGTCCTCAACGCCGATATCACGAAGAAAAATATCTGCCAGCTCCGTCGCGGGGCTGACATCCACAACATCAACCTCAGATTCCTCAAATTCTCTAAAACATCTCTTGCAGGTTTTCATTAAGTATGCTGGCTCCGGAATTCGCTAAAATGATTCAGAACTCCATCATTCTTAACAAGGTTATATCCGTCGGCCCGGATTCTACGATCAGCTGTATACTGGCAGTAGTTGAAGCTTTTCACTTCTTAAACTATAGCGAGCCTTTCAGTCGTTCTAATCAACTTACCAGGCATGGGATATTTCAAGCGCCAGATAATGCTCATGGGCCTTGAACCATCATGGCTAACATAGGTGGCCGGACCCAAAAAATAATAGGGCATGTTCAGGTTATTGTTTTTTTTGTCTTCCCGGACAAAGAGTAGCACCGTGCTGCCGCGGATTTCATGATTGGTGTAGCGCTGGCCAGTGGGCGACTTTTCAGAGGTCGTACTCTGAGACTGCCAATGGAATAAGTCCTCACTTATTGCATAGTCTTCATACATGGTAGTCGGGGAATAGTCCTTATCGGTCTTGTTGAGGGTGATAAGAAACAGATCTGCATTGATAGCGTGCATGTATTTTACACCTTCGCGCATACTGGGCTGATGTGAGATCGTCCAATGACCCAGCGCGGATAAGATTTCATCGCGGGTATAACGTGCATGTACATATAGCGGACAAACAAAAGGCAGCTCTGGTCTATGGACAATCGTATCTGTCCTTTCATATAAGTACTTCAACAGTTCCAGGAGTTCATTATATAATACTGGATTATTATGTAGGTCGTTAAATCCTTCTGATAGACTTTCGAACCGTAGGTTTTGCCCCCAGATGGACAGAGTCAGCATGGTCATTAGCCGCTCATCCTCAATGGCCAGCCTGTCGATAGCCCCCAAATTCCCTGCCAAAATATTCAGCAGTCGTTCAAGCTGAGGGGCACAGTCATAATGAATTATCCTGCGCAACCCTTTGCTTAGACGCTTTTCGTCGGGTTCGGAAAAATCGGATTTTGCCCCCGCCTCGACACAAAGCCGCGACCAGGAACCACGTTTATAAACGTCATCTAACCCAAGTCCATAATAATCCAGAAAGGCAGAAAGGGAAAGCTTACAACCAGTATCATTTTGAAAGGTTGCAATTCGTTGAACAAACCTGGACCTCGTGATATTTAATAGATTTTGCTTAATATTATCCAGGACATATTTCTGGGCATATTTTTCAAGCTTGATCACGCATCCCGAAGGCAAATGCGGGAAACCTTCTTTGATCTCTTTACTAATCCTGCGGGATGTCCTACCAGTAAGCGCAAGAAAGCGCTGCTCATAGTTAAAACGCTGGTGGGCCTGCCCCACAAAATCGAGCACTGTGAGGCATTCTTTATCATCATAAAGCCGCAAGCCACGGCCTAATTGCTGCAAAAATACAATCAGACTTTCAGTAGGTCGGAGGAAGAGCACCGTGTCAATCTCGGGGATATCGATTCCTTCGTTATAAAGATCCACCACGCAAATAAAGTTTATCTTACGTTCAACAAGCCTTCTCTGGACGGTATCGCGTTTATGTGGAGATGATTCTGCTGTGAGGACGTCAGCAGGTATGTTGGCATGATTGAATCTTTTGGCCATAAAGGCGGCATGATTTTGACTGACACAAAAACAAAGCCCACGGGAATGGTGTACATCGAGCAAGGTCTCCCTTACCTTTCTGATAACAAGCTGGGCTCTGGCATCATTGCCGGTAAACACCTTATCGAGTTCTTTTTGATCATAGCCACCTCTACCCCAAGTCATGTTCCTTAAATCAATCGACGTATCATCAGTTATTCCGAAATATTGAAACGGACAAAGCAGCTTGCTATTTATCGCATCGGGCAGTCGTATCTCGGCTGTAATATGGTTATCAAAATATTTTACTATATCCAGGCCGTCTGATCGTTCCGGGGTAGCAGTAAGCCCCAATAAAATTTTGGGCCGAAAATGGTTCAGCAGTTGTTGATAACTTGCGGCTGCTGCATGGTGAAACTCATCTACAATGATAAAATCATAAAAATCAGGTGGGATAATATCCCATAAGTGTCTGGCGTTGAAGCTCTGGATAGAAACAAAAAGTTGTTCAAGACGGTCGGGCTCATGATTACCTACAAGAAGCTCACCAAAATTCTGATTGCGCAATATCGTGCGGAAGATACCCCGGCTCTGTTTCAGTATTTCCTCGCGATGGGCCACAAAGAGAAGCCTATCCTGCCTGTGTTCCTTTACTGATCGCTTATAATCAAAGGCTGCAACAACCGTTTTGCCTGTTCCGGTAGCGGCAACCACCAGATTTCGGTATCGTTTGTGCAACTTGCGGTCAGCTTCAAGTTTATCTAAGATTTCTTGCTGAAAGTGATACGGAGTTATATCAAATAAAATAATGCCCTCGTTATCTTCAGTATCTCTGGCTGTACGTTCCTTGTTCAGGGCCTGTTTCAGGCGGTCTTTTTGCGATTTATCATAAACAGCAAACTCTCGATCATTCTGGTAAGTCTCAAATGTGGCGCAAATCTTGTTCCACAGATGCTCTGACTCGTACTGGCTGATCTTGACATTCCATTCCAGACCACTGGTAAGCGCTGGGTTAGAAAGATTAGATGAACCCACATAGGCCGTACCAAAACCACTGTTGCGGTGAAACATATATGCCTTGGCATGCAACCTGGTTCGCTTTGTGTCATAGGAAACCCATAGTTGGGTGTTGGGCAAACTTTGCAGGAATTCAATTGCTTTAAAATCCGTGGCGCCCAGATATGATGTTGTGATGATCCTGAGACGGGCATGCTTTTGCCTGGTGAATTCTTCTAATTCATCCCTGAGTATTCGAATCCCACTCCATTTGATGAACGAGCATAGGATATCAACCCTGTCTGCATTGAGTATTTCCTGTTGCAACTGGGATACAAGGCTGGGGTCAGATGATGTGGCGGTAAGCAGACATCCAAAAGAAAGCGGTGTGTCCGGCCTTGGATAAATGGGAAGCATCGGGTCGTGTACTTCAAGCAGACGCTCTGCCGGCGATAAAAGCATGTCTGATTTATTATATCTGGCATTGTGTCTTTGAATTATCTCCAACAGATCATTATAGAGAGCTATATGATCCTCAGCATTTATATCGGCCAGAGATCGGGCCAATATCCGTTGCATATGTCGAGCAATGATTTGGTGGCTTTCGCCAGGGTCTACTTTTCCGATCGTCACATCATGGTTCTGATTCTTGGCACCCTCAATTGCATTTTTCATAGAGTGGCTTATCAGTTCCTCATATATCCCGGGTTTTAATGTCATATACTCCTCGATCAATATTAAATGGTTCTGCTATTAAGAGCATCCATAAAAGGAGGTGCCTGCAGCCGTGCAGCTTCTCTAAGTGTTAAACGCCTGGATCGACCTATAACCGAATAAGCCTGACAGGGTGGCCCCCCGATTAAAACCCATGTTTTTTTCCCGCAGAGTGATTTTTCAATTCGAGCGTCAACCTCTTCGGAAGAAGTTTCTCCCAAGGTTGCCCGCCAGGCTTCCTGCGAGGCAAGTTCAGCTTCATGGGGATACTTTTTGAACAGTTGAGTACGGGAGATTTCTCCACGAAGATGCATATAGTATTCGGCAGGTACTGTTTTAGCAGAAAACTGTCTGAAAAAACTTCGGAGTTCAAGTGTCTTGTGTGCTTCGGGCTCTTTCTCGATGGAAAGGCAGATTTTGAAAACAGGAGGATCATTGTTGCGTTTTAATGCAGAAAAACCTTCTCCCAGGCCACCTGGCCCGGCAAAAAGATCAATGATTGGAATTATGTCATTTTTCATTGGCTCAAATAGTGTAAATAAAAATCGAAACACCATCCCCGTGGACTGTTATGTTATTATTTCCTCATCCGAAAAAACAACCGTATGGATCTGTATCTATCTCTGCAATCAACTCAGCAAGATATCGAGACGACTTAAGTGGGCCGTACGCGTGCCACTTCATATTGGCTCTTTGCCAGAATAGCTTCCAGACATTCTGGCTCCTTACAAATTTGAGTTTTGCGCAGGGCATCCCGGTTTGTTCATTTGGATCATTCCATTGAGGGCGAATTTCAAAAAGGATTACATCCTGATTTTCGATTTTATATTCATATCGCAATTTGTCTCTGATAGACTCAGGCGCCCTTTTTTTACATAACGCACCAACAAATTTGTTTATCTTGTATATCTCTATCTCTGTGAATACCATAATTTACTCTTTTCGTTTATAACATCTGCATAAAATGAAAAACCCCGCCTCTGTTTAAGAGATACGGGGTCTTGTCACAATTATCTGCCATCTTCAGAGCCTTCTCGTGTTTAAGGAGAAAAGATCATTTGTTGTTTAGTGCATGGCACCCTTTTGTTTTTTGTTAAGACTTTTGCATATTCAACAAAAAGCCGTGAAATGTCAAGGGATATCAATATCTGTGGTTCAAGGTTCAAGGAAAAAGGAGCAAGGATATAAATACAATTTTGAATTCTTAATTCTTAATTTTGAATTAACAGACAAGGGAAAAACAAAGGATCATGGGAGTGCTCACAAAAAATTACCGGCAGGCATAACTCTGACACTGCCGTTAAATGTATCATTGCCCTTTTCAAGTGTTATCTGATCCACTTCACATTGACCAGGTGCTCAACATGTTTGAATTCCGGATCACCGGTTACAATGACTGCAGAATTCTCCAATGCGCAGGCCACGACAAAACAGTCGGCATATGCAATAGGGTATTCCGCCTTTATCTCTGCTGCCTTTAAAACAAGTGAATTTGGCGCGGGCAGAATTTCAAATGTAAGCTGGTTAATTCGGCCTAATATTTCCAATTTCTTCTGGTCTCCAAAGCGCCTCTTCACCGTATAGATAATCTCACCCATGTTGATGACACAGAGAAGGGGTTTGTTGCCGCGTTCTTTCGTTTTTATGAGAATATCTTCCACAATATCAGATCCGATTTCATCCTGAAAAAAGGCAAGGAGCGCGTGGCTATCAAAAAGATATGGACTGTTCATTTATGCAAAGTCCTTTTTTCTTTCATGGAGAAGTTCCACAGATAAAGACGGCTTTTTCGGAAGGCATCCCCTGGCGTCCTGCACGGGATTTTTCCCCGGAGGAACAAGATAGATAAAATTACCATACTCAAAAATATTGATGGAAGAACCCGGACGGATCCCGTATTTCTTCCTCAGTTTTGCAGGAATTACTATCTGGCCTTTCGCCAATACTTTAACAGTATTCATGATGAGTTCCCCTATCATGTTAAACATTTTTCCGTAATGTATAACCAATTTAAAGAAATGTCAAACGGAATGTCTTTGATTCGGGGTAAGAGACAAGGAGTAAAAGAAAAGGGGTTGCGGATTCATCCACAACCCCTTGATTTTACTGGTCGGGGCGGCAGGATTTGAACCTGCGACATCTTGCTCCCAAAGCAAGCGCGCTGCCAGGCTGCGCTACGCCCCGATACAGGTGCATCTAAATTATTTAATACTTCGTTGCAAGCTTTTTTTCAGTTTATTGAAGGCTTCAGCCCGGTGACTGATTCGATTTTTAACATCAGGGCTGAGTTCGGCAACGGTACAGCCAAATTCAGGAACGATAAATACAGGGTCATAACCAAAACCTTCGTTCCCTGCAGGGTTTATGGATATCTTTCCCCGTAATGTTCCTTCAAATGATTCAGATGTTCCATCCGTGTTGAAAAGAACAAGAACACATTTAAAGGCAGCCCCCCTCTTTTCCATGGGAACGTCTTTTAATTCTTCTAACAGTTTCCGGATGTTTTTTTCATCATCCGCATCGGGTCCCGAGTATCTTGATGAATGAACTCCAGGCCTTCCTCCCAGGAAATCAACCTCCAAACCCGAATCATCGGCAATGACTACCTGACCGGTATGTTCCGAAACAACCTTAGTCTTTTTTAAGGCATTTTCGAAAAAGGTTTTTCCGTCTTCTATAATTTCAGGGATGTCCGGATAATCACTTAGTGATAAGACTGCTATATTATATTCTTCAAGTAATGCTTTAAGTTCTCTAAGTTTTCCCTTGTTTTCTGTGGCAAATACTATTTTCCTCAGTTTATTTCTCCGAATATTTCTATCTGCTTTTCCGTAAGTTCCAATATTCCTCTGGTAGCAACATCTACCATTTTATCGAGCAGGTCCCGGCTGAAGGGAGCTTGTTCCGCAGTACCCTGAACTTCAATAAACTGCCCTCCCCTCGTCATAACGAAGTTCATATCCACATCGGCTGTGGAATCTTCTTCATACGCGAGATCAAGCAGGATGTCTCCGTTTACAACGCCGACACTGATAGCGGAAACAAAATCTTTAACGGGGACTTTCTCTACAATACCATCTTCCTTCAATTTGCGGAATGCATCCATCATGGCAATAAAAGCACCCGTAATGGATGCCGTCCTCGTTCCGCCATCGGCCTGAATCACGTCACAGTCGATATACATTGTCCTTTCACCAAAGGAGTTTAAATCGGTTACGGCGCGAAGGGATCGACCGATCAGTCTCTGGATTTCGTGTGTTCTTCCCCCAATTCTTCCCCGTACAGATTCCCTGATATTTCTCGTAGGTGTTGACATGGGCAACATGGAATATTCGGCAGTCAACCAGCCCCGGCCTGAATTTCTTAAAAATGGGGGAACGCTGTCTTCAAGTGAGGCGGTGCAGATAACCCTTGTGTTTCCTATTTCAACAAGAACAGACCCATCAGGATGTTGAAGGAAATCCCTTGTTATTTTTATCTCCCTCATCTCATCCCATTTGCGACCGTTTGCTCTCATATTTAAGCTCCTGAGGTTGAAAAATATTCTTTGATACTCCTGCTTAACGCTTTAGCTATTAAACTTTGAGTTTCCTCATTCATCAGTTTTTTCCTGTCCTTAATATTCGTGGCAAATCCCAGCTCTATTACGACTGCAGGAATTGTTAACCCATCAAGGATCGGAATCGGTGCGTTCCGTAGCCCCCTGCCCTGTCGGGGAAAGACTTTCTCGATATTTTTAATGGCGATCTGGGCAAATCGAACACTTTCGTTGAGATATCTGCTCCTTACCATATCGTTCACTATCTCACTTGATCCATCTCTTTTAGAGGGCGTCTTTTTAAATCCCGGGTAATATACTTCATATCCGGATGAACTCTTTCCAAAACCTGCATTAATACTAAGACTGATAAAAAGATCAGCCTTTAGTTTGGTTGCTACCTTTACCCTTTCTGGTGTGGAAACATTCTCATCTGTTGATCTTGTGAGATAAACTTTTATGTTTTTTGTTTTATTTAAATCTCCCCTTAAACCCTTTGCAATGGCAAGTGTGACATCCTTTTCATAAAGATTCCTTGATAATTTTACTCCCTTATCGGTACCTCCATGAGCCGCATCAATTACTATTACATACTTGCCCCGCGGGCTTTCTCCCATTGCCGATAACCCGGAAAATGCCAGCAACAAGATTAAAATGGATAAAACTTTCTTATATAATCGCAGATTCATTCTCTATCGTTCCCCTTGTAAATAGCATCCGTCAGGTGAATGCTTCATACAGCAACTCCATCATGACTGTCAATTTATATATTCTTCTTCCCGCCTGGATAAACCCCCCTCAACCTCTCAATTGACACCACACTTTTTAGCTTTCTGAACGCCGAAACCAGGGTATTGAATTGATTAAGATCATTTACGTCTAATTCGAAATCGCACGTTGCATTCTCGCCCCGCATTGTATTGATATAGGCAGAACTGATGTTAATTCCCAGGGAGGATATAACAGCACTCAATTCGGACAGAAGTCCTTTCTTGTCCATACAAAACACTCGAATATTGACGGGAAACGCCTGTTTTTCATCTATATTCCACCGGACATCAACAAGCCTTTCCGGATCCATTTCCTGAATCTCCGGGCAGTTTGAAACATGAACACTTACCCCCCTTCCCCTGGTTATATATCCTACAATATCGTCACCGGGAAGCGGAGTACAGCATTTCGCAAATCGAACCATGACATCGTCAACCCCCGTTATGGATATACCCGCACTGGATGATTTTCTCAGCTTTTTCCTGGGCTTTTCAGGTAGAATCTCTTCTTTTCCTTCTTCCTCAGGCAGAAACCGATTGACAATATATTTGGCAGATATCTTTCCATATCCGATGAGTGCCATGAGGTCATCAATGGTACTTAATGTTTGTTCATTCAAAAGTTCTTTAAATTCATCGGATTTTACAATCTGGTTATACTTAAGATGATTTTTTTTTAACTCCCTTTCGAGGATTTCCTTTCCAATGGATATACTCTTTTCCCTTTCTTCCGTTTTTACCCATTGCTTTATCTTCGATATTGCCCGTGATGTTACGGCATACTTCAACCAGTCTTTACTCGGATGATGGCCAGGTTGAGTCATAATCTCTACGGTGTCACCATTCTGAAGCTTATATTTGAGAGGAACAATATTTCTGTTTACCCTGGCACCGATGCATTTATTCCCCACATCCGTATGAACGCTGTAAGCAAAATCAATAGGTGTTGCACCCTTGGGGAAGGCTTTAACGTCGCCTTGAGGAGTGAAAATATACACTTCATCGGGAAAGAGAGACATTTTTAAATTCATCATGAATTCCCGGGCATCTTTATGATCCTGTTGCAATTCAAGCAGTTCCCTTAACTTTTTGATCTGATCTTCATCTTCAGCACCAGACACCCTGCCTTCCTTGTATCTCCAGTGGGCCGCAATCCCCTTCTCTGCCCACTCGTGCATCTCCCGGGTCCGCATCTGTATCTCTACCCTTTCACCATAAGGACCGATGACTGTTGTATGTAAAGAGCGATAGCTATTTGCCTTGGGCATGGCTATGTAATCCTTAAAGCGTCCGGGAACAGGCTTCCACAGAGCATGAATAACGCTCAGGGCTTCATAACATCCCTTCACTTCATTTAATTCGAGAATGATCCTGAATGCAGTGAGATCATAAACTTCATCGAAGTTTATGTGCTGTTCCTTCATTTTTTGATAAATGCTGTAAAAATGTTTTGCCCTTCCTTCAACCTCCGCTTTAATATCAAAGGACTCCAGATTATTCTCAATGATGCCCATTACCTCTTTTGTATATTTTTCCCTTTCCTCCTTCTTTTTTGCGACCTTTTCTGTCAGATCAAAATATTCGTCCATGCAAAAATATCTGAAGGAAAGATCTTCCAGTTCCACTTTCATCCAGTTAATACCCAGACGGCTTGCCAAAGGGGCATATACTTCAAGTGTTTCCCTTGCAATGTATTTCTGTTTTTCCACCGGCTGAAATTCCAGCGTTCTCATGTTGTGGATTCTATCTGCCAGTCTTATAAGGATTATCCTGATGTCGTCGGACATGGCCAGCATCATTTTCCTGAAGTTTTCCGCCTGTCGTTCCAGCTGGCTGCCAAATGAAATTTGGCTTATTTTCGTGAGCCCCTCCACAAGAAAAGCAACATCCTTACCGAACCCCTCTTCAATTTCTTTAGTAGTGACCAGCGTATCTTCAACCGTATCATGGAGCAAACCAGTTAAAATGGTAGCCGTATCGAGTTTCATGTCAGTCAGTATTCCTGCGACCTCAAGGGGATGAACCAGGTAAGGCTCTCCCGACAGACGACTCTGTCCCTGATGCACTCTAGCGGAAAAGATATACGCCTTTTCAATCATCTCCAGGTCATCCTGAGGAAGATACCCATGCGCCTTATCCAGTATGTCGGTAATCCTTATCATAACTGGTTACTCGTTACTCGTTGCTGGTTGTCGAAGATCCACCGGAGGCAGACTCGCTGGTTACACGGACAAATAAATTTGTCCATGCCACCCATCTCCTTTGGCCTTTATACCTTTTAGCTTTTTCCTTGTACCTTGTACCTTTAGCCTGTTTTAACCTAATCCCTCATTTACCATATTTACGACGAAGTCTTCTGCTTCATCAAGAGGAATTTCATGCACTTCACCTGATTTTCTGAACCTTACTTCCAGTTTACCTTCGGCAAGTTTTTTTGGACCCATGGTAATCCTGAGAGGAATTCCGATAAGATCTGCATCCTTAAATTTCACTCCTGCTCTTTCATCTCTATCATCAAGGAGGACATCAATACCCCTCTTCTCAAGGTTATCATACAATTTTTCCGCCATCGACAGAAGGTTTTGATCCTTTACATTCACAGGGGTTATCAACACATGATACGGAGCTATCGAAAAAGGCCATATAATCCCGTCTTCATCATGGTTCTGTTCTATACATGCGGCCGCCGTTCTTCCCACACCTATCCCATAACACCCCATGACCATATATTTTTCTTTACCGTCTTTATCGAGGAAGGTTGCCTTCATGGCTTTACTATATTTCAACCCGAGTTTAAATACGTGACCTACCTCAATTCCCCTGGCAAATTTTACAGGACTTTTACAGCGGGGACATCTATCTGTCTCTTTGAGAAGTCTCAGATCCGCAAAATCTTTTACCTTAAAATCTCTTCCAATATTGCAATTCTTTATGTGGTAATCCTCTTTATTGGCACCCATAACGAAATTCCGCATATTTATCAGGGAATAATCGGCAATAATCTCAGACTTTATCCCGATTCCTCCTGCAAATCCTTTAGGGGCTCCCGTAACTTCATAAACAATATCGTCCGTTGCCAGTTCCAGAGAATCGCATCCCAGGTGGTTTTTCAGCTTTATCTCATTGATTTCCTCATCGCCCCTGATCAGAACGGCAATGGGAGAACCATCTGCCGTAAATATGAGGGTCTTTACGATGTCTTGAGGCGTAACATCCAGAAACTCGGACACCTCTTCAATGGTTCTTACATCGGGAGTATGGATTTCTTCAATGGGGAGGAAGGTTGATTCATCAATAGCATCTTCTTCCGGCTTTGCAACTTCAGCTTTTTCAAGATTGGCGGCATAATCACAGGAGGTACAATAAACCATTCCATCCTCTCCTGAATCGGCTGTAACCAGAAATTCATGGGAATAACTTCCTCCAATACTTCCAGTATCCGCCTCCACAGGCCTGAAACCAAGGCCGCAGCGGTTGAATATCTTCGAATAAGCCTCGAACATTTTTTTGTAGCTTAATTCCGCGCCTTCTTCATCGACATCAAAGCTGTAGGCATCCTTCATGCTGAATTCCCTGCACCGCATGATGCCGAAACGAGGCCTTATTTCATCTCGAAATTTTGTCTGAATCTGATAGAGATTTTTGGGGAGCTGCCGATAGGTCTGAATATCATTACGTACAAGGTCTGTTATGACCTCTTCGTGTGTTGGTCCTATGCAGTATTCCCGATTATTACGATCCTTTAATCTCAGGAGTTCTTTACCATACAGTTTCCATCGTCCCGATTCTATCCAGAGTTCGGCAGGTTGCACCGCAGGAAGAAATACCTCCTGGGCACCGGCCCTGTCCATCTCTTCCCGGATTATTTGCTCCACCTTCTTAATTACTCTGTAACCCAGGGGAAGATATGAATAAATCCCGCTGGTCAACTTTCTTATCATCCCGGCTCTTAACATAAGACGATGGCTGGTAACCTCTGCATCGGAAGGGGTTTCTCTGCTCGTCGGCAAGAACATCTCTGAATAACGCATTGTTCCTCCTTATAATATTGTGTAATATTTCACCGCAAAGACGCAAAGAACGCAAGGGGTTAAAGACCATTAACAACTTTTTATGTTTTTCTTTGCGTCCTTTGCGTCTTGGCCGCATTAAATAGCAGGGTCTTCATGCAGGGCTAAAGCCCTGCCCTACGAATGCGGTTTATTTGGTCTATTTCGATATCATACTGTTTATTTCATCCACCAGGACATCTACGAATTCTTCTTCTTTTATTTTTCTTACGATCTCACCCTTTTTAAAGAGTAAACCTGTGTGGCGACCTCCGGCAATGCCGATGTCAGCCTCCGCAGCCTCTCCGGGTCCGTTAACAACACACCCCATGAGGGCTATTTTGAGATATTCCTTCATACCGGACAATCTTCTTTCAACCTCCTCAGAGAGTTTGAAAAGGTCTATCTCACAGCGTCCGCAGGTGGGACAGGATATAATATCCGGACCTACCTTCCTGACATTCAACGCTCTCAGTATACCGAAAGCAACACCTACTTCACTGACGGGATCACCGGTTATGGAAACCCTGATCGTGTCTCCGATGCCATTATAAAGAAGGGTCCCGATACCAATGGAAGATTTAATAGCTGAATTAACAAGGCTTCCTGCCTCGGTAACACCGATGTGAAGGGGATAATCGGTCCTTTCTGAAATCGCGCGGTGCGCCTCAATCATTGTGGTAACGTTTGATGACTTCAAGGACAATTTGATTGAACAAAAACCCAGATCCTCAAATAATTCTATATTTCTTAAGGCACTTTCCACGAGTGCTGCAGACGTCGGACCACCGTATCTGGATAAAAGATCCTTTTCCAGAGACCCTGCATTAATCCCTATTCTAATTGCTACGTCTTTTTCTTTCGCGAATGAGATGACTTCTTTTGTTTTTTCTTTACTTATATTGCCCGGATTTATTCTGATCCCGTCAACACCATTCCGAATGGCGTCAATGGCAAGAATGTGATTAAAATGTATATCTGCAATCAGCGGTATCCCGATACTTTTCTTAATATCCACAAGGGCCGCTGCAGCATCCCTGTCGGGAACTGCGACCCTTATAATTTCGCAGCCTGCATCCTCGAGTCTTTTAATTTGTTCAACCGTTGACTTTACATCCCTTGTATCTGTACAGGTCATGGACTGAACAACTACCGGGGCATCCCCCCCTATTTTGACAGAACCTACATATATGGGCCTGGTCTTTTTCCTTCTGATTGTTTCAGATTCCAATGGTAACCTGCTTTCCTCTTATTTACTTCAACGTTTTCTAATATAGCACGAAGAACAAATGGCAATCAATATCTAATGCGTCAAAGCCGTAAAGTTAACAGGGATAAGGAATCAGGAGTCAGTAAAAGATGACAAGTTCGTAAAAAGTCAGAGTTTTTGCCGTTTTGTCATTCCCGACCTGATCGGGAATCTATAACTATTTGTAATTACTGGATTCCCGCTTTCGCGGGAATGACAGATTAGCGAGTTTTTGACTTTTTACGAAGCCATCAAAGATTAATATTTCAATTAATACGAACAAACGAGTTTGCCCATGTCACCTGGCACCCGGCCTATTATGAACTTCTCAGATGCTCAAGTATCTCGAATTGGGCATGAAGGGGCGGGATTCCGCCCGGTTCAATCACTGCAGGAAATCTCTTGTCCATCATATTCATCAGTGCTCGTACGGCGCTGAACATCTCTACCGGCGGCATTCCATTTCTCGTCAGGTAGTTGACAAGTTTCAATGTCTTAAATCCGTCAAACCAGAAAAGGAAGTGTTTCAAAAGTACGGAGGTGCTGCTGCTGTTTTTTTTCAATCGGCCCCATATATAATCAAAGTGCTGTTCCCTGAGATATCTCTCGAGTAATGGATGTATCTTCTCTGCCCTGGCTAATATTACTCTTTCATCTGTATCCGAGCCGGAAGACATATATTCCAACCACTTTTTCAATACAACAAAGACCTCCGGATCATATAATTCATATTCGGATTTGGAATGACTTCCCTCCAGAAATCTGACAATACGCTTTCCCGTACCGAAGGGAACACGCCTTGATTTCCTTGATGAAGGATAAACCCGCGTTGTATCGATATTTCCGACACCATTAATCTTGGCAAGTTTATTCAGGAAATAGAAATCTTCCCCCGCTTTTCTCCTGTTCATTCCCCTTACGGATGCGTAGGCATCTGCAGTACATACCATTGTCGAACCGATAGAGTGAAAGGCATAATGAGAACCCGCGAAGAACAAACCGAGAACATAGTAACGAAGAAATATCTCATAACAGCAAATGGCAGCCTGCTCATCAGTGCTTTCAGCATCCCGGTGTACAAATTCTACAACAGCAGTTTGAGTCTTTTTGCTCTGAAAAAAGGATCGTACGGCTCTCAGATAATTGCTTTCAACCAGCGTATCGGCATCTAATGAAAACAGAAGTTTTACCACACTGTTCTCATAATCAAGTACCCGTAAAGATAAATCGAGACCTATTTTCCTGGCAAGCCCTACCCCTCCGCTCCCGTCAGGCATCTCACATCCAGGCGAGGATGCATCAACGTATGCAACCCTGAGATTGTTCCGGAGAATTTTATTGAGCGAGCAATAAAGAGAATCATCGGATAAACCGGCATCCGGCATTTTGCCATCAACGAGATCTTTCAAAATTCTTAATGTAATTTGATTGTCATCAATCTCTTCGGGAAGGGTATGATCAATACTTTTATTATTAATGACACAGAGAACCAGCGTGCTTTTAAAATCCGATTGCGGATTTTCTGAGAGACTTGATAGAGTTTTAAAAAGCCTTTCTTTCTCGGCAAGTGCGGGGATAACCACCACGCTGTCTATACCGGCAAGTTCTCCCGCGTTAAGAGGCCATCTATCTCCGACGGAGTATTTATCGATATATTTTACAATCTTTTCAGGAATCACCATTTATATTTCCAACCAGAGCTTTAAGTTTATCAAAATCAGCATTGTCAATCCAGTGTATGACCGTTCCCTGTCTCTCCATCCGCCTGAACCATGTCTCCTGCCTCTTGGCAAACTGATGAATGCGCGTATTCAGTGTTTTGAACATTTCTTCGTGACTCGTTTTACCCTGAAGATACAGGCTTATGTATCGATACTCGAGTCCGAAAAAGGACAACTTTTCCCAGCTTGTGCCTGACTCATGGAGTTTCCTCACTTCATCAATCATCCCCATTTCAAGCCTTTTTTCCAGACGGTCTGTAATTCTGCGACGAAGAATCTCCCGTGTCCAGCGGACACCAATGATAAATGGCCTTATTTCAGGTTTGTCTGCTTCATCGGGAAATTGATGTTTTTCGGTGTGATCTGCTATCTCAATAGCACGGAGAAGACGTTTCCTGTCCAAGAGATCCGTTGTATTATGAATGGCAGGATTCAGGGCAAGCAGGCGACTTTTCAGGGTCTCCATGTCCTGATTATCCAGTTCCCGTCGTAACCCGGGATTTTCAGGAACTTCAAACATCTCGTAACCCTTTATGACTGCATCTATGTAAAGCCCGGTTCCCCCTACCATAATCGGAACAATTCCTCTTTTTAAAAGTTCAGAAAAGCAATCAAAAAAACTTCTTTGATACTCAAAAACGTTGAATTCATGGTCGGGTTCAACTATATCTATCAGGTGATAAGGTACCCGGACACCATCAACGACAAATTCGGTCAGATCTTTCCCTGTTCCCAGATCCATACCCCTGTATATCTGGCGCGAATCCGCGGAGATAACTTCCGAATTTAATTCTTTGGCAAGTCTTGCAGCCAACCCGGTTTTTCCTGTTGCTGTAGGCCCCAGTATAACAATCAGATTACAGTTTTTCGTCATGAGCTAACAAACCCTTTATGTTTTTTTTGATCAGATGAATGACCTTACCATGATTATATTCCTCCTTCAAGCAGGAGGCTGTCCGATTCCTGACTCATCGTCAGAGACCTTTGCAAAACGCCTCCTCTCTGTCATTCCCGCGAAAGCGGGAATCCATAACAAGTTAAAAATACTGGATTCCCGTTTACACGGGAATGACCATTTAGACTATCTTTGGCAAAATTCAAAGGTCTCCGTCAAAAGTCTTCGTTTGAATTATTAAACAGAAAGATATATTGAACAAAGAAATGACAAATTAATGTTTTGAACATTTGAAATTCGGATTTAGGATTTGTTTCGAATTTCGATATTCGACTTCGACGTGAGCCTGCGACGAGCTCAGTCGAATCGCTCAGTCGAACGATATTCGAATTTTTGTAGAGCAATCAGGATAGATTCAGATGAAATTTATTACAGGTCAAAAAAGGCTCGACCTTGGAAATGATCCTATTGTTCCCCTCCTCTTAAAAATGAGCCTGCCATCTATGGCAGCCATGCTCTTTACATCCATGTATAATATAATAGACACCTTCTGGATCGCCAGGATCAGCACTGATGCCATTGCGGCATTGACTATCTGCTTTCCTATTCAGATGATATTTGGTGCCATTGGTTTCGGAACCGGTGTTGGTGCCGGTTCCTTTGCGTCACGGATGTTCGGAAAAGGAGATGATATAAAAGCGCATCGCGCTGCCGGGCAAATAATCTTTTTTTCCATATTTTTCGGATTATCTGTCATCCTTCTGGGAACCATATTTTATGATCCCATTTTGTCTTTCTTTGGTGCAACAACGGCAATCCTTCCCCTTTCAAAAAAATACCTTACCGTGATCATATTCGGCACTCCTTTCTTATTCTTCATGATGATGTCTGACAATCTTTTCCGCGCCGAAGGGAATCCAACTGCTCCCATGTTTGTAATTATAACTTCATCAATTTTGAATGCAGTTCTGGATCCCTTTCTAATATTCGGCTGGGGGCCATTCCCGGAGTTGGGCATAAAGGGTGCGGCACTTGCCACGGTTATCTCCCAATTTGTAACCATCTTTATGTCTTCATACTTTCTTTTCTTCAGTCATTCCAAATATAAACTGAAATGGAGATATCTCCTGCCTGAATGGTCTATCATAAAAGCGATTTACCGGGTGGGTCTTCCCTCTTTCGTTGTTCATATTGCAATGAGCCTCGTACTGATCATATACAATCAAAAACTCGGGACTTTCAGCACACTGGCTGTGGCAACACTGGGGCTCGGATTCCGTATCAACGGAATTCTGATGATGCTGATCTTTGGGATTGGTCACGGTGTGATGCCCATAGTTGGATTCAATCTCGGCGCTCGCAATTATAAAAGATTGAAGGAAATTGTTCGCGTCGCGGTAAAGGTTTCCGCGTGTATCGCGGGAGGAAGTTGCCTGTTGATGGAAATATTCGCCGGCTCAATCCTTGCGACATTCACGAAAGACCCGGACCTTTTAGCCATAGCGGTGCCGGCACTGAGAATATACGTTTCTACACAGATACTGGTGGGGCCTGTCATAGTATGGATCTACATGTTCAATGGTCTCGGGAAAGGGTTGACATCCATGATTTTACTTCTTACCCGGCAATTTATTTTCATAATTCCTTTCATTCATATTCTTCCCCGATTTTTTGATTTAAATGGTGTATGGATGGCCCAGCCGATAGCGAACGTGCTGTCATTCTTTATCGTCCTGTTCTGGGCAAAAAGAGAGCTTGGGCTCTTTGAACAAGACAATGAATGATGGACAGGCCCTTAACTTGAAACTTGAAACTGTTGTTATTCGAGGAGATGAACAAATATCCCGCTTCGCAGCTTAGGTTCGAACCAGGTAGATTTCGGAGGCATCAGCTTGCCTGTATCTGCTACATCCATCAGCTGTGTTAATGTCATAGGATACATGGAGAAGGCTACGGCATACTGGCCGGAATCTACCAGCCTTTCCAATTCCTCCATTCCTCTTACACCCCCCACGAAAGCAATCCTGTCATCCGTACGTAAATCACCAATACCCAGTATGGGCTTAAGCAAATGGTCCTGAAGGATGGACACGTCTAATATTCCGACAACATCGTTTTCGTTATAAATATCCTCTTTTGCCCTTAACCTGTACCAGAAGCCTTTTATATACATTCCGAATTCATGGAATTGCTCAGGTGCTTTTTCATTAAAATTATCCGTGAGGAAAAAGCTGTCACTAACCTTATCTAAAAACTCAGATTCGCTCAATCCTTTCAGATCTTTAACCACCCTGTTATAATCCATCACCTTAAGCTGGTTGTGGGGAAAGATAACAGCCATCGTGTAATTGAATTCTTCGTTTTCATCATAATCGGGATTTTCTTCACGACGCATTTTAGCAACAGCTACGGCCGACGCAGCCCTGTGATGACCGTCAGCTATATAAAATGAATCTACTGCTAAAAACTCACCCTTTATCGCATCAATTGTGTTTACATCATTTACGACCCAGGCGGTATGAGAGATTCCGTCATCGGAACTAAAATCGTACTCCGAGGAACCTTCCACGAGCTTTGTAACGATTTCATCAATAGATTTCTGAGCCCTGTACGTTAAAAACACCGGCCCCGTTTGAGCGTTTAGCCTTGCAATATGCTTTGTTCGATCGGCCTGTATGTCAGATTTCGTTAATTCATGTTTTTTGATGCGGATCGATTCATACTCATCAACACTTGCACAGGCAACGATTCCATACTGTTCGTGATTTCCCATTCGCTGCCGATATATATAAAAACATGGTTCTTTGTCCTGAAGCAAAATCCCTTCATCCAGAAAGTTATAAAAATTCTCCCTGGCTTTTTCATATACTCTGTCGTCGTGAATATCAATTTCGGGAGACAAATCGATTTCTGATTTTATAATATGCAAAAAACTTTTCGGATTTCCCTCCGCTATATTACGTGCTTCGTCCGAATCGATTATATCATATGGATACGAAGCCACGTCCCGTACAAATTTTTTGACCGGCCGTACGGCCTTAAAGGGCTTAACGATACACATAACAATTCCTCTCCTCGGAGCCTTCTAACACAGCAGGCATGTTTAAATCAATAGCCTTATTTTCCAGACATGAATGACGTTCTTGCAAAATCATCTATTGAGTAGTATGTAAACGCACCTGAACATCTTTAAATATCTTACAAGGATGGAACATTTATGACAATTGCCAGGGCATTTATCCACGGATTGGAAAGCAGCAGTCAGGGCACCAAGGGTGTTTACTTTAGAGAAATGTACCCCGACATGATTATAGAAGACTATCCTGGAACTTTTGAAGAACGGATGATTAAACTTAATGACATCCTTGCCGGGAACAAAGAACTGATTTTAGTAGGATCAAGCTACGGCGGTTTGATGGCCGCCGTATTTACCTGTAAGAATGAAGAAAGGGTCAAAAAGCTCATCCTCTTGGCACCGGCCCTTAGCCTGGAAGAGTTTAAACCATACCTGAACAAAAAGATTCAAGTCCCTGTTATTGTTTATCACGGCGCAAATGACGATGTTGTTCCTGTTGTTCCTGTTCAGAATATTGCGAAAGCTGTCTTCGAAAATATAAGTTACAATATTATAAATGATGATCATTCACTCCATAAAAATTTTGCCTCCCTGGACTGGAATGCCCTGCTGAGTATTTGACTTACCTGTTTACGAATACTCCAGCACTTCAACTAATTCCTTGACATGACACGTTAATTACCATATCGTTACCTCATTATTCGGGGGATCACCAGAAACTATGTATTCAAGAAAAGTAATTATTCATTATTCGGCGGATATTGTGGATCAACCCATAGTACACCGCCTCGTAAAAGATTATAACCTGGCCTTTAATATACTGAAAGCAAGGATATTTCCAAGGCGGGAAGGTCTGTTGGTTCTTGATTTAGTTGGTACAAAAGAAAATTTTGATGAAGGAATACGTTACCTGAAAAAATCCGGAGTTAGAGTCGAACCACTTTCTGACAGGGTAACGCAGAATATGGAAAAGTGTGTTCATTGCGGAGCATGTGTCGCCTTTTGTGCAGCAGGCGCATTATATCTCGACAAAAAAACGATGAAGGTTCTCTTTGATCCTGAAAAGTGCAACGGCTGTGAATTATGTGTCACGGCGTGTCCGGTCAGGGCTATGGAAATCGATCTTCTTTAAACTAAGGGTATTTCATGACAAACCCTGATTACTTGTCTCGTATCTTTTCCTCTTTTTCCCTCATTGATTTTTCAACATCCACGGCAAGGTCTTTTCCCTTTTTCAGTACACGTTTACCCACCTCAACTACACTTTTACCTTTTTCAGTTACCTTTCCGGTCTGATTTTTGACCTCACTTACTGCGCTTTTCACATTGTCAGGAAATTTCTCAGGAGCTTTGTAATAAAAATACCCGGAGACAGCTATCAGAATGAGTCCGCATATGAGTGCCAGCTTCAATAGCTTCTTGATAACAAAGTAGACCATGAAAAGTATTATAACGGCAACAGCGATAGCAGCCAAGGGATGGGTTGATAAATAATGGAAAAAATTATCCACTGCAAAACCTCCGGAATGAGGGAATTAGTTGCTTTCCCGTTTATTCTTTAAGATAAAACTGCAATTTGATACCGGCAACTTCTACGATGTCACCATCTTTCAGATCATATCTTTGAGTCACTTCTTCACCATTAATTTTCAGCGGCTTTTTACCGGAAGGGCTGATGAAATAACATTCTTTTCTCCTGTTTACAAGGGCAGCAACCTTAGGAGCGAAGAAACCTTTCAAGCGGATACCGGCACTTTCATCCTTGCCAATTGTGGTTACTCTTTCTTTCAGTTCATACTCTCCCATATCAGTGGAACCTTCAATAATAATAAAGCCGCCAAGAACTTCCAATTTTTCAGTAGAAGTCAGGATTTTTTCCTGTTCCCGCGGATCAATTACCATCGTTTCATCCATCGAGATACCCCTTATGGGAGCGTTGATCCCCTTGTCACGCTTGTGTTCCTCAGATAGAAACTCCAGGGTGTGCTTTCCAATTAAAATTACATCGCCGTTACTAAGAATACTCTTGGAAACTTTTTTCCCATCTACAAAAGTTCCATTGAGACTGTTCAAATCCTCGATATAAAAGTTTTCACCCTCTTTAAGGATTTTGGCATGAAATCCTGAAACACCAATATTATCGATAACTATATCATTTTCCGATTTTCTACCGATCGTAGTGGCCTCCTTCTCAAGTGGTAAATCCTTTATTACAGCATCTTTAAATTTGAGGAGAATCTTCGCCATACCTTTCACCCCCTGAACCATTGTAAAAGTTTTAATAAATAAGAAAGCCAGTTGCTCTTCTTGATATAAGCCACAATAACTGTGATATTATCTTTACCGCCGTTATCATTTGCCATATCAATAAGCCTTTCGCATGCTACCGCCGGATCATTGGCCGATGTAACGACAGAAAGTATATCATCGTCCGAAACCATTGCGCTGAGGCCATCGGAACAGAGAATCAGGATATCACCACCAGCTAATGTGAGTTCATCAAGGTCTACATCAATCTCTTCGCGGATACCCAAAGCCCTGGTGAGAATATGCTTCCTGTCGGATACTTCAGCTTCTTCCTTCGTTAACAGTTCCCGCCTCACCTGCTCATGGACCAGCGTATGATCGTCAGTAAGCTGTTCTATATAGCCGGCCCTTACAAGATAAACCCTGCTATCTCCTACATGAACTATGCTCAGCCTTTTGTCATTGAGTGAGACTGCATCTAGTGTTGTACCCATTCCCTGCCACTCCGGGTTACTTTGTGACGCTTCATGGATAGCCATGTTGGCGAGTCGCACTGCCGAACCAACTCTGTTCGTCGTTTCGGAGAATTCCTCATTGTACTTACCGATCAATTTTTCTTTCTCGCCAATTATGTTGTCAAAATAATCCCTGATAATGTCGATGGCCATCTTGCTCGCAATTTCCCCAGAGGCATGTCCTCCCATGCCATCCGCAACGACGAGGAGACCTTTTTCTTCCGAAATATAGAAATTATCCTCGTTGTTCGGCCTGACAAGACCTTGATCGGTTCTGGCAACGGCTAATAATTTCAATGCTACCTCCTATGATAAGCACTTTGCAAAGGTCTCATGATTTCATGCTCTCTGCAAGTTCTTTTGCCATTTCCATTCCACTCTGATATCGCTTATCTCTATCCTTGGCAAGGATCTTTTCAATAACAGCAGCACATTTTTCCGGAACATTCGGTGCCACGTCATGAAGCGGGGACGGTGGAGACGTCGTAATGTTGTACATGAGTGTAGCCAGGCTTTCTCCCTTGAATGGTTTTTCACCAGTCAGAAGTTCGTAGAGAACTACTCCGAGAGAAAACAGGTCAGAACATCCGTCCACTTTCTGTCCCGCAATCTGTTCCGGCGACATGTAACTGGGTGTGCCGAGAATGATACCCGTTTGGGTCTTTGAGCTGGCTATAACCCTGGCAATCCCGAAATCCGTCACCTTAACTTCACCATTACTTAAAATCATGATGTTTGCCGGTTTAATATCCCTGTGGATGACTCCGCTGCGATGAGCGTAATCAAGGGCTTGAGCGACTGACGTAATGATCCTCAGGATCTTACTAAGAGGAAGAAGGTTGTCCTTCTGACAATATTGTTCCAGGTCTGACCCGTCGAGAAGCTCCATGGCCATGAAGGCAATATCATAATCTTCACCTACATCGTAAATAGTTACAATGTTGGGATGGGTAAGTTTTCCAACAGCTTCCGCCTCTTTGAAAAATCTTTTTTTCACCTCGGCAATCTGCGCTTCATCTACCTCTTCATAACGGAGGGTTTTGATTGCCACCTCCCTGCTAATTTTCGGGTCTTTACCCATGTACACCGTCCCCATGGCACCCTTTCCCAATTCCTTTATAATTTCATAGCGCCCGAGGGTTGGCTTCGTCTCGGCACTTTCCACCAGCACCGTGGCATCCTTTCTCCCGCCACCCATTCCAAAGATCATTGTTTCACCAGCTGCCGTAAGCTTCTTTGTCTTCTCATCAATATCCTTGAATTTCCCTGCCTGCATAATATGTTCGTAAACTGCAACTGCCTTGTTAAACATCCGTTTTCTCTCAAAATCGAGGCCGAGATTATAGATCAGTTCTTTTACAGATTCATCTTCAACTGGACATTTCCTGAATTTATCGAAGGCCAGATCTAACATGCCCTGACCCTGGAAAGACAGCCCAAGCATCTTGTTGGTTTCAACGCCGTCAGCCTCAATGTGTTCCTTTGTCTTCTCCGTGAAGAAATATCGTTTTGATACAATAACGGTATAGCCTACCAGGAGGAGCAGGAACGGAGAAAGAACCTTGATCCAGTATCCTTTCGCAACCAGAAGATATACCGCCGTGCTACTCCAGGCCAGAAGAAGTATTATAGACATAATGGCACTGGTGCCTGCCTTCAATCTTGGTATTACAAGGGAAAGAAATATTCCGAAAATTAAAATAACGCCGAGTTCAAGGAAGAATGCCCAGGAGGGTCTTGCGATGTGTTTGTCACTGAGGATATTATCAATGACATTGGCTATGATCACACCGGATGGAACACTGGTACCAGTCGGTGTAACGTACATAGTACCAAGACCGCTCGCGCTGTGAGCAATAATAACAATCTTGTTTTTGAATACCCCGGAAGGCACTTTGTTGTTAATCACATCAACAAAAGAATATGTGGGGTATTTCTCGCTGAAACTGATGAGCATCTGGTTGTTTTCATTGACAGGAATGTTGATATTTCCAATTCTTAACTCATTGAAGCCTGCAGAGAGATCCTTTATGTCAAGATTTTGATACTTTAAAGCCAACTGCAGGGCAAAGGTGGGGAAAAAGCGGTTTTCGTAACTTATCAATAAAGGCTCTCTTCGCAACGTTCCATCCACGTCGGCAATAGTATTTATATGTCCCAGCGCTATCGATTGTGCAGCAAAATCGGGAATTGGAGGGACAATTTCCTGAGCGGTAATAAAATTTCCCAGGTTCGACAAAGATACAGAATTACGCTTGAGATAATCGGGCATTTTGGATTCGTCATTCAGAAATGGAGCACCAAGGACAAAGTAAAGGGGCAAGACCACTCTTTTACTTGATGAAATAGCTTCGGCAAGTATGGCATCATTATCCAGTTCTTTTTCGGCTTCTCGTAAAGATAAATAGATTTGACGTAAAGCATCGTTTTCAAGCAAACCGGCATCAGCCTCTACCTTTCCAAGGATCTTTCGTATTTCCAGTAATCCCTGGTTGAAATCACTTTCCGAATAGAGGATGTCCACACCAATTATCCTTGAGCCGTAGTTCCGAAGTGCATCGATCACATTTGCAATGTAGCCTCTCGGCCATGGCCAACGGCCTATCCTGGCGATACTTTCATCATCGATTGCCACTATCACGATTGGAGAAGATGAAGAATTATCTTGCAGCCTTGACTCCAGATCGTAAACCCTGCATTCCATTACATCCAGTGGCGTCCATGAAAAATAGGAAGCTGAAAATGCCAGCAGCATCAGGAGAAATCCGATAATAAGATCTGGAAGAATCGATTTTTTACCCCTTTTCATGCTCTCCCTTTACCCATAAATTAAATCTTACTTCACAATTACCTGTTCAACGATTATTTCGCTCTTCAAGAGAAACCTCTATATCACGTACCGCTTCATCTCTTGATTTGTTCCAATCAACCCATTCATTTTTATCCTGTTCTTCGGTGAATGCCTCCGGCTTTTCGGCTATACCATCACTGCTTATCCGAATTTGCTGCATTGATCTGACAATAAACGTCCACTCTTCCATCGTTACTTTCCTGGGCCCCGGAACCGGCGTCGGACCGGGAATTTTTTCCGGAGGCCCCGGCGGTTTTGGCAGTGCAACAGTTTCTATCCCCTTGGAAACATTTACCTCTCCATCATAAGTCCTTATTAAAATGGATTGATCCTCATTAACATTCATCCTGAAAACTGTTCCCCTGATACCGCAGACTGCATTCGTGGCAGATATTTTCATCCTGGGTTTCAATCCAAAAAAGAATTTTCTTATACTTGTCCAGGTTCTTCCAAAGGCAACTTTGACTCTGACATCTCTTTTCCCCGATTTTTTACTGCAGTGAATCTGACGGATCTTAAAACTGGTATTATCGGCAAAACGAAGGGTAGAACCATCGGGCAGCATAATTTCCAGCCTTGACCTGACCGCTGTAATTATCTCATCTCCTTCCGTAAGGAAGTCTCCGGTCTTTAACAGGCGAATTCTCGTATTCCCTGTCGAAGTAACCGTGGCCGTACCCTTTAGAAAAGTTACACTGGCTTGATCGCTCCCGATCTTTACAATTACAGGTCTTTTTGCATTAACAGCCTGCGGAAAAGCTATCAAAAGGAAAAAGAAAGATGTAATCACAAGAAAAATCGAATTTATACGCACTTTCATTATGCTGTTGCCCTCTCAAACCAATACTGCGAGACCTTTGCATAACGTCCCCTTTTGACCAATTTCTGCGTCAGGCTCAAATTT